>JAPLFR010000009.1:0-300000 GCA_026390575.1 Ignavibacteriales bacterium | reverse complement strand
CTTTTTTTCGATAATGACTTGAGCATCGAGCGGAGCGGAGCATAGAGGACATACATAACGGCGCGTGGTTTCATTAAAATCCGGTTCGCGCATTTGTTTGCAATTGGGACATCGTACCAGAAGCGGCTTATCATCTTTCATGAGCTTGCTGTTTCCTTCTTATTCAAATCCCTCATAGTGTCCGTTGTAATGGCAGATATTGAATTCCGTGTTATTTACCAAAAATATAGTCATTGGGAATTCCAATCACAATAACTCATCACAATTTCACCCATTCTACAGAAGAACATGAAGAAATTGTTCCAGGTGATGTCAGGAGTTCCCTCCTGACATTACAAGAGATATTAAATCCTGCACTTACTAGATGATTTCTATCTGTCAGGACGAAAGTCCTGACAGCACTAGGATGATGCGTAAATTCGTGTAATTCATTTGCTTTCTCCTTTCAAATTTTATCGTATATTATTCCAACCATTTTAAACACTTTGAAAGTCCTCTTATGCAAATAGGAATTGTTGGCATTCCGTTCTGCGGGAAATCCACATTGTTTCAAACCATCACAAAAACTCATATTGACCCGACGGCCCTTGCTAAGGCAGAAGCGCATCACGCTGTTGTGAAAATTCCTGACATCCGGCTGGACAAATGTTCTGAAATTTTCCTTCCAAAAAGCACCGTGCATGCTACGATCGAATTTGTCGATGTGGTAGGATTGAAAAAGGGCGAGTCCGGTTCAACGCAGTTTTCTACCAATTTTCTCTCCAATGTAAAAACAAACGATGCACTGGTGCAGGTTGTTCGCTTATTTGCAAACGAGGCTGTCCCGCATCCCGACAGTTCCATCAACGTTCTGCGGGATCTCGATGTGTTTGAAACAGAGTTTATTCTTTCTGATCTTTCCCTTGTCGAAACGCGTATCGAACGCATCAAGAAACAACTTATGAAAATGCAGGATGAACTTGCCAAGCGTGAACTGCCGGTATTAGAGAAATGCAAGCAGATACTTGAATCAGAGAAACCATTACGCGAAACCGCATTCACGAAGGATGAACTGCACCTGCTCAAAACCTACCAGCTTCTTTCCATGAAACCTATGCTTATCGCGTTAAACTTAGATGAAACTCAGCGGAACGAAATGGATTCTCTCGTCAAGCAAGTTGCCGAAAAGAAAGAAGGAAAGAATACGAAAGTGGTTTCTTTCTTCGGTAAGATTGAAATGGAAATGTCCGAGCTGGCGGATGATGAAGCAAAAGTTTTCATGGAAGAATACGGAATAAAAGAATCCGCACTCAACACGTTAATTCGCGAAGCGTACGCTTTACTTGGACTTCAATCCTTCTTTACGGTTGGCGAAGATGAATGCAGGGCATGGACCATCAAAAAAGGAATGACAGCACAGGAAGCGGCCGGCGTAATCCATTCCGACTTTTTTGCAAAATTTATACGTGCGGAAGTTGTCTCCTATGAGCACTTCATCGCCGCCGGAGGTTCTTTTGCAAAGACAAGAGAACTCGGACAATGGCGGCTTGAAGGAAAAGAATATATTGTAAAAGATGGGGATATACTGTCCATTCGGCATAGCTGATGTAATTGGGAAATTAACCGTTCATCTGTAAAGTATATTTATTTATAGCCACGATGTTTACGTCGTGGTTTAGAGCGAACCATTTAATGGCTTTAGCCACATAGAGAATCGTTTTGGCTAAAGCCTAGATTTTATTGAGATATTAATTCCACGATCTGTCCCGAAGGGATGGCGTTGCCAAAGGTCGTGGCAATATTTCCTGTGTTAGACGTAACACGAATGACACATTATGACTATCAATTAATTGAAAGGAGATATTAAATGCCAAGTCTACATGGAACACAAACAGAAAAGAATCTCTTGGCGGCATTCGCCGGAGAATCTCAAGCACGAAATCGCTACACTTTTTTCGCTTCTGCTGCAAAAAAAGAGGGTTACGAACAGATCGCCGCAATCTTTTTAGAGACCGCTGATAACGAGAAAGAGCATGCCAAAAGATTCTTTAAATTTCTTGAAGGTGGCGAAGTCGAAATCACTGCATCGTATCCGGCGGGTGTCATCGGTACAACGAAAGATAATCTAAAAGCGGCGGCGGATGGAGAGCAAGAAGAACACACAAAACTGTATCCGCATTTTGCCGAAGTCGCAAAAAAAGAAGGATTTTCTGAGATTGCTGTTGCGTTCCGTACGATCGCACTTGTCGAAAAACATCATGAAGCACGGTACCGAAAGCTGCATAAACAAGTGGAAAGCGGAACTGTCTTTAAAAGAGAAAAAGTCGTTCGATGGAAATGCCGGAACTGCGGTTACATTCATGAAGGGAAAACTCCTCCTGTAAATTGTCCGGCATGCCAGCATCCCGAAGCATATTTTGAGGAATGGGAACAGATAGATTGAATATTGGATAGCGGCTCAATTTTGTGCGGTCAGGAGGGAATGACAAGAATATTGTTGCAAGCTAACGCTTGCATTATTCAGAGGCCTCCGGCTGTCATGACCGATATTATTGAATGTCAGGAATCCCGACTGCTTAAAGCAGTCGGGACTGGCATCATAATCAATTGTATTAAACTGAGTCACTACCGAATATTGCCCTCATTCTCGTTAAAAAAACGCCAGGTTCTTGTTAGAATCTGGCGTTCGTTTTTCACCTATTTCACTTTGTTACTTCAACATCGGTTCAGCGCGTTTAACAAACTGAAGAGAAAGTCCCCAAGGATCGCGCATCATTAAAATTTGATCGCCATTAGGAATGGTTTCAATGTCATCGACCACTTTTGCACCATCGATAACGAGTGTATCGCGAATAACTTTCAGATCGTTTGCAATAAAAGCAATGTGAAGACAAAGCGGATTGAGAGACGCATAATCAATGACCGGGGCGGTTGTATTGCTGTATAACTCAAGAATCATATTGCCAGCAGAATCACTGATAAAATGTGCATTCACCGGCGGTGGCCCCTTTCTCATCACCTTCATTCCCAAGCGTTCACAATACCATTTTGCAGCCGCCATGGGATCAGATATATTCAATGCAATATGCTCGAGTCGAGGTTCTATCTTTCGTAGAGTGGATTGATCTTTAGGATTCTTCGGATCCATCTTTCTTTCATTTCACCCTCTCTTTAAGATCATCATATTTTTATTTAATTGATAAAATTTATGAAATGTATCTAGGATTGGTTTATTGGAGTGCCATACTATAAAAGAAACACAGTCCCTGTCTCTAAAACGAAGAATAACTCTGATATCTTTAGTCCGAAAATAAATGCTAATCCCTGTAGCTAAATCTGTGACAGATCACTTGTTAAAATACGACATAAAAAATGGTATAATAAATCTTGATAGAAAGAATAACTTTCATTAATCTCTCGAGCAGAGAGTGTGGCAATTGGAGGTTATCACACGAGAGGCCGATGCTTTGAATTCTATTCTTTAATGATGACAGACCATTTATTAAAATATGACAAGTTATGATTGCACTATCAATTGCATCGAATATATCTTTGAATTATTAATTATTGATGTAAAAATATTATCCATTCAATTAGGGGGAATCAAACTATGAATACTTATTCTACGAAACTAAAGGTATTAAAACTATCTTTCATTATCTTACTTTGTCTTCTTATAATGTGTTGCGAAAAAGAAGACAGAGGAACACCAACATCTAGCGTCATAGCTTCTCAAAAAGATACATCGCAGAACGCAGAAAAACAACCTTTGCTCAAACCAATTCCGATGAGAGCATATTGTGAAGATGGACGTTATTTGGTATTCAGGAATTATTGGCAGTCACAAAATTTATTTCGACCACTCAATGGAAAATACATTGGCGTGATGTACGACGACAATATGAACAGAAATCAAAATTATTATAACCAGTATGGTTGTAGGATGATACATACTAGAAACCCAGCATCAATCAGCCAATTACATTCATATGGTTATTCCTTAGATAGTATTATTGTTAGCTTGCATCCGGACGGATGGCAACAGACAATCGATAGTGCAGTCTCACACGGCGTAAAACGGTTTTATATTGATGAGCCAATATATAATAGTTTACAGTGGCTTGTACTTGCATCTGCTCCTTACATAGCTAGTCGGGGGGGCACGCTTACAATTACCGAATCTGATTTTCATGATTGCGACTGGTATCTATATGGTGACAAAGGAGATATTGGAGCTATGGTCGATTTAGCCTTAGCAACTACTCCTTCGCCGTTTGTTTGTTGCCATACACGTTTTGAAAGGGGGGGCGGGCATTACTGCCACTATATTGATCCTCGTGATCAATGGTCGTATATAATGAGCAGGGTGCCAAATCTTTTCAAAATGGTAATTATCAATACTAGTCAAAGTACTGATGATATGGCTGCTCTTTTTGGACATGCAAATAATCTCGGCATAAATCAGGTTTTACTCTTTCCTTATCAAACAGATGGATCAACTTACGCAGGAGTTGAATCAGCAATTTGGGATGGATGGTATGCTTATTGGTCACAACAATTTGCGAAAGAAGTATTGCAGCAATGGTGTTGTTTCACTATAGATTATCAGCCAAGTGAATGCGGCTTGAAATCCTGGCATTACACTGGTAATACCCAATGGCAATAAAATCAGATGATATAGTAAGGAAACAAACCATGTTAAAAATAATAATGTTTTTTATAATTTTTAGTGTAGCCACTTTGAATAGATCTATTTCACAAGAGACTACTACGTTGAGCAATAAAGACACTCTTTCAAATCAGAGTGCATGCCATATTTGGTTAGACACAGGTATATATGGTGTTCTTGGATCTCATAGTGGTGATTTTGAACCTATTTATAATTTACGCTTAGGAATTGGAAAATCTTACACCATTTTTCAACTTTACGGCTTCCTGGAATTAACATATTACAAATTCGATCCTCCAGACGCTCTTTCCAGTATCACAACATCCGATAAACGATACGATATTGCTGTGTATGCAGTGGGCTCGATTTTCCAAATTCTTTACTTGGGTTGTGGAGCTTATTACGCTCATCAAGATAATATTATCACTCGCTATAGAGATAGCGATATCATATCAGAATCAGGAATCCGTTCATTTTTTGATTTTTATTCTTTGTTTGGATTGAGTTATCCAATTAAAATTTCGAGTTCTATTTCATTACCTATCGGCCTTTACTATAATCGAGTGCAAGATTATCGATATTCTGGTTATGATCATCGTATTTATTCAAAATATTTTTCGAATACTATCTCATTACGACTTGGAATTATTTATAACCATTGATAAATAGTATTCAAATACTCTGCTATCAGCTAATCAATTGTTCAAACTGGCCGAATGAGTATCGGTACAATTAGTATAGCTTGCATAAGTAAATGTATTGATTAACGTAAGCAATACTACAGATACGAGGGTTACGAGTTGGTACTTTTTCATACAACCTCCTGAGATATTATTTCTGAAATGAAAATCAATAAAAATCTAAAATAATGGAACATCAGATACAAAAGAAAAGCCCAATCAATTGAACACTGATTGGGCTTCGAAATAAACGATACTAATTCTTACTTGAGCAATATCGCTTTCTTCACTGCTATGTTGGTTCCCGCTTGCACTCGATAGAAATAAATCCCGCTCGGCAATGTTGATGCATTCCATGTGACCTGATATATACCGGCAGATTTCACTCCGTTCATAAGAACGACAATTTCACGACCGAGAATATCAAACACTTTGATAGAAACTAATCCGGAAAAAGGAATCTGGAATTGGAATGTTGTTGTTGGGTTAAACGGATTCGGATAGTTTTGCGAGAGAGTAAATTGTACCGGTAAACTCCCCTTTGTTTCTTCTACTCCCACAATGACACCGGTGCCTCCGCTTTCTTTATATCGTTTTGCAAATTCCTGTGCGTACTGACGGGCAATTGCTCCTGAATGAATTATGAGTGTATTTTCATCATTATCCGATTCAGCATTGGTTGACCAGTTATGGCTGCCTGTAATGACCATGGGATCGCTTTCGTCATTGAACGGATCGATCACCCCATATTTATGATGGAAAATCCCTTTGACGGTATTGTGATTTGCCACGAATGCATCGACGCCTGCCGCCTGTAAGGTACTCAGAACACTTCCCGATTGATCATTAATAATTCCGCGTACTTTTATTCCTACATTCTTTTTTGTGATCAAGGTTTGTGCAATATCAGATCGTGTAAACGCCATCACCCCGAAGAAAATATCTTTATCTGCAGAGGAGAGTGCACGAATAATGCCGGAAGTGGTATGGTCCGAAGGGCTGAAGTAACTTTCCACCTTCGTACCTTTAATAAATGTCACGTGCGGTGTATTATCTGTTTTGTAGGGACCAAAATGGGCTTGAACAGGATTCTTTGTCTCTGTTGAACTGCCAAACATTTCTTCGAATTCAACTGTATAAATGCGGGCAAGCGATTGATCCTGAATAAATACTGCATTCTGTGCATCTTCCAACGTGCCGCTATTTGTAACATTCCATGATCCGGTAATCACCCAATCATCGGTTGCGTCGGTTGTATCTCTCCCATCAAACACAAAATATTTATTGTGCATAATACCGCCATCGATACCCGGCACGCTCCGTTTCATCACATTGATGCCATCTGCTTCCAGGCGGCTCATCGGAGATGAACTCTTATTATCAAAAACCACGCGCACTTTCACACCACGGTGGTGTGCGGCAATGAGAGAATCGGCGATTCTATTTGCCACCCATGGGGGTCCGCCTCCAAAATCATCAAATGAATAAACTGCAAGATCAATAGTATTTTTTGTGTTAGAAATTCGTTCCAGCAGCTTACCAAGTAAATCCGCATTTCCATTTGCGAGAGGTACGAGACCTAAACTGGCATCAATAGAGTAATTGAAATAGACATTCATCTGTCCGGAACTTGCAGAAGATGTCGTCACCTGAGCAGCGATAAATGACGCAGCGGTGCCCAATGAATCTGCCGAAAAGACCTGATAATAATAGATTCGACCTGACTTCAATCGCGACACAGTTACAGAATGGCTGGTTGTCTGAGTGACATTTACCACCGAGTCTCCCAAATTCTTTGTCGGTCCGTAATACACGATTGAGTTGCCATTAAAGAATGTCGACCAACTAATCGTAAAACTCGAATCAGTCAAGGAAGTGATAGCCGGTAAAGATGTAATTTGCGGTCCCGGATAGACAATTAAGTCCTCTAAGGTTCGAGGCGTGAGTTGATACGCCGTATTGAACTGCCCTAATACACCGACGACATCAAGTAATCCAAGCGGAATGAGTTTTCCATCGAGCGCGGAACCAAAAGGAATTCGTACATTCAATTGTGTTGTTCCGTCGGTGACATTATAGGTGGTGCCTGAAGTGCCGCCGGAGAAGTTACCGGATTCCACAAAACGCACGCCATTTATTTTTATAAACTGTGATTCGTATGCCTCTGATGCTTGAGCAAGTGTAATAACCTTCGATGCCGGCAATGGAAGCCCGCGTGCAAAAAGCTTAACAGAATCGACTGGCTGTAATTCTAACAAACCGTTGTATGGTGTCAACACACCTTTCACTTCAACTGAATCACCCAGTTGGAGCGTATCAGTTTTCTGATCGTACGCACAAATTCCACCAGAGAAATCCTGAATGAAGATTGTCTTTGCCGTTAATTTAGAAGGTTGTGCGTACGTGACAACTCCACGCACTTTCACCATAGCTCCGGTCGCTTGTGAGCGGGCAATATTAATATCCAACCAAGTTTGAGATGATGGCGGATCGATAACATTAATATCCGCAAGTGTTCTGGGAAGCAAACGATAAACACCATTGCGCTCATTGACAATACCGATAAGATTTACGGAATCTGTCGGGATATCAGTTCCGACAATATTGGATCCTCTGCTGACATATACGGTCAGCGGACCAAATGCATCACCAGCCGTATAAACGCTATCGACAGCTGTAGCAAACCGCCCAACAGCATCAAACTTCACTTTGTTCACACGAATCAATTGTGATTCCACCGATTCATTCAGAAACGTAGAGTTTGTTTGTATAGGCACAGGGAGTGGATTATTGGAACTGATCTTGATAGAATCCGTGAGCGGATCGATTTCTAATAGACCATTATAATCTTTGAGCGTACCGCTAACTTCCCAAATATCGCCTACCTTGGCGGTTAAGTTATAGCTAAAGACAGCCAATCCTCCAGTGCTGTCTTGCATATATGCCGGCGGTCCTGAGAATTCAATATTCCCCGCTGTAATAATACCGCGGACACGCATCGATAATCCGGCACCAACAGCACGCGCTTGCGCAATGGTGAGAACACCAACACTAAATGCCATCACACGCGAAGGCATGGTATTCCCTGTTGTATCTTTAATATTTTGAATCGTGAGCGAGTACGTATCATTCGCCATCAATGAAGTCGTTAAAACGACCTTTGCAAGGTTTGTAAGGTCACGATTCGCTTGCAGGACATTAATTGATTTAGAAATAAGATAATTCGATAGCGTTGATGCAGCGAGTAAGTCAAGCGGTTCGCTAAAAAGTATCTCTATTTGAGTGTTCGAAAGCGATTTCATCGAAACGACCCAGGGGGGAATAATATCTCCTGTAGTAGATACTGGTTCTGTAGGACTGGCTGAGTTTTGCGGCTGGGGTGTGCGTGTGATAAAATCAGCGGAATTATTATTAGAATCATATCCGTTCCCGGCAAATTCTTCTGAGCCCCCTATTCCCATCGTTATGGCAGTTGATGTAGCAGATGCTATACGTTCAACGCTTTTCGTGTTTGATGGTGCAGGAGCAGGACCAGTTCCTTCAAATAACGTACCTCCGCCATAGCCAACAAAATCAACTAAATTGGGATCAGTCAAAGATATAATAGGAACGGATGCTCTCGCTAACAAAACTTTTCCAGCACTCGCTCCCAACGCAAGTCCGCCTGTTGCATCCGGTGTAGGTAAATTTTGAGTACCTCCTGCACCTTTCGCTTCCTGGATAAGATAGTAACCTTTGGGGGCAATCGAACCGCTCAAAATCGTTCCGACTGTCGAAGGAAACGCAGTGGCTGATGAAGACATGTAATGCACAGACCAACCCTCAAGTGATACAACAGCATCAGTAGGATTATAGAGTTCAATAAAATCATTTTTCAGTGTGGCGCTTGAATTACCACCGCCGCCATAGACTTCACTGATAACTATATGATTTGCTTGTTGTGCGGAAAGAATTATACCAATAGAAAAAATCATTACCACAACCAAAAGCATACGATATTTCATTATTGTACCCCGTACTAATAAAATTATGAATGTATATTATTTGATTCCAATATAACCAATTTCTCCTTCATACCACAAACGATTACATCACAATTGGAAATCTAATTCGGTTTCGATATATTTTAGAAAAGGATGAAGATGACAGAAGTGGCAGTAGCAATATTGAGGAAAGATAAAAAAATACTCATCTGCCAGCGGAAGCTTGGCGGCAGGTACGCACTAAAATGGGAATTTCCCGGTGGGAAACTTGAACCGGGTGAAACAATCGAACAATGTCTCCGCCGTGAATTACGCGAAGAACTTTCCATAGAAATTCAATCCATCGAATATAGTGAAACACATGCTGCATATTACGAAGACGGGGGAATGTTCAATGTCGCGTACTGCTTCGTCTCAGGATTCAACGGTGAGCCGCATAATAATATCTTCGAACAAATCCGCTGGGTGACAACGAATGAATTGAAACAAATGGATTTGCTTGAAGGTAACAAACCCTTTGTGAAAAATCTGACATAAATCTCACGATGCCTCCTTCGTTCATCCTCAATCGAAAATTGAAAATCCAAAAACATCTTTTGGCGTGGTATCGGAAGAACGCACGCCCTCTTCCCTGGCGTAAAACAAAGAATCCGTACCGAATACTTCTTTCCGAGATCATGCTTCAACAAACGCAATTAAGCCGGGTGCAATTGAAGTACCCTGAGTTTCTGCGTCAATTTCCCAACTTCGCATCTCTCGCACAAGCTCGCACAGCCGATGTTATCCGCGCATGGTCGGGAATGGGTTACAACAATCGTGCATTGCGCCTCCATCAAATTGCTCGACGTGTCATCGATGAATACGGAGGACGGCTGCCGCAAAATGTTGAAACGCTCCAGCAGCTTCCCGGCATCGGACGTTACACAGCCAATGCCGTTGCTTGTTTCGCATTCGGGCAACAGACAGCGGCTGTTGATATCAATGAGCAGCGAGTGCTTTCAAGACTTTTCCCGCAGCACGCTCAATCTGCCGACATATGGAAACTTGCTGAGCGGATGCTTCCCAAGGGAAAAGCATTTGATTGGAACCAAGCGCTTATGGAACTTGGCGGCATTATTTGTACTGCAGCCAATCCGCAATGTTCTAAATGCCCGCTTACACCGTATTGTCCGAGTGCATTTTCCACCATGAAGAAAAGAAGGCCGTTAAAGAGAAAATCTCAGACTACGATTCCAAACAGAATATATCGCGGACGAGTCATTGAAGTACTGCGCATGGTTGCCCACCACCGATCAATTGAAGCGAATCAGCTGGCAAAATTGGTAAAACCGGACTACTCAATTCGGCAAAAGAAATGGCTGGACAAACTGTTCAACGGGCTTCAGCGTGATGGCTTGATTCACATTCATTCCCGCAACAAGAAGATCTACCTTTCTCTGCCGCGATGAAAATAAATCACCTTCATCGAAACCCTGAGCTCGAAAAGACAGTACATTGTTATAGGTCACGTCAGGTTGCGATACGCGCCCGCTTATCAGAGTTTGCCGCTCGACAGCCCGCAGATTATTTCTACGAGCTTGTCTATTGTCTTCTTACTCCGCAATCGAGCGCGAAGAATGCGGAACGAGTCGTGTCGCTGCTTTATACTGCCGGATTCCATAATAAAGATGTAGATCCAGAACCATTTCTTCGGCGAAAGGAATGCTATATTCGTTTTCACAAAACAAAATCCCGGCATCTTCTCCGGATGAAAGATCAATTTCCTGCGATAGCTCAGAAATTATCGGAACCTGTAGTGGCTTTTGAGCTGCGCGAATGGCTTGTAAAATTTGTCCTCGGATTAGGATATAAAGAAGCGACACATTTTTTACGCAACATTGGTAGGAATGACGGTCTTGCAATACTCGATAGACATATTCTGCGTAATTTGAAACGACTTGGAGTGATTCAATCAATCCCGAAATCTTTAAGCCGAAAATATTATTTGGTCATAGAACAGCGTTTCTCAAAGTTTGCAGTTGAAATAGGAATCACCTTAGATGAACTTGATCTTGTTTTCTGGAGTGCGGAGACCGGCGAAATTAGGAAATAATAAATCTCACATCTCAGCGTTGAGACCTCTCATTGACTTTTAGCGTGAAAGTGACAATATTAAACCAGCAATAAAAGTATTTCAGTCTAAAATAATAACAAGAATTGGTCTCATGGCACAACAGAACTCATTTGACATTGTCTCCGAAGTAAATCTCCAAGAAGTCGATAATGCAGTAAACCAGGCGCAAAAAGAAATTATCCAGCGTTATGACTTTAAAGGAATTCGTACTTCCATCGAATTGGACCAGAAAGAAAAGAAAATCATCCTTCTCACAGGTGATGAATTTCATCTGAAGAGCGTCGTTGATATATTACAATCGAAGTTGATCAAACGCGGTGTTCCGATAAAGGCACTCCGTTACGGGACCATTGAACAAGCAGCCGGCAGTTCCGTGCGGCAGACAGTTACCTTGCAGGTTGGTATAGCGAAGGAAGATGCAAAAGTTATAACAAAACTTGTGAAAGATTCAAAATTGAAGGTGCAAACACAAATCATGGAAGATCAAGTGCGGGTGAGCGGGAAAAACAAAGACGACCTGCAAGCTGTTATGGCACTGATTCGGGGCCATGAGTTTTCGTTCGCATTGCAATTCGTGAATTACAGATAGATGAGACTCGCCTGCTTCTTAAAAGTCATTCTTTTTGCTCTCGTGTTTTCGCTGTGCCAAGCCCAAACAACGGAAAATAAAACATCTCTCACCTTTCGACTTGCATCTGGGGATACAACAGTTATCGGCCGTATCGATAGTGCCGGCGTTCTGTTCTTTTCTCTCAATGATTTTTTAAAATCGTTGCAGCTGCCGGCATCGGTGAATGACAGTACCGGAAAGATCGAATGCCTCATTGCACTGCAGCTCGTGCGTTTTACGGATCGTAATCCGTTTGTCGTTATCACGGAACGAACGAGCAATACTGCAACGATGTACCAAATGTCCGGCAATGTTATTCGCAGGCGCGGAGAGTTTTTTGTACCGGCAAACACTTTTATTCAATTATATGAACGACTCACCGAACAGCGCTTATCGATCGATGCACAGCACAACACGCTGTCATTGGAAACTTTCCGCCGTTTACAGTACTCGGTTGCAGGAATCGAAATCGAAAAAAAAATCAACGGTTCTCTCATTACCATTCATGCTAATACTAAATTGGGAGATGTTGAAAGTTGGTTGAAGCCGGATGGCTGGCTTTTCGTTACTATTATGGGTGCGGATGCAGATACCATTGCAATCAATGCCACAAAACCATTTGGCGCAGTGCGAAAAGTGCTGACATTTCAATCACCTGCATCGCTTCAATTAACATTCCAGGTAACTCCAGATGTCGTTCAGGCAGAGACCGTGAACGATCCTGCTTCCAACGATATTCACATCTCCCTCCGGACTCTATCAACTTCAGAAAAGGAAGAGCTGAAAAAGAAGAAACAGGAAGCTAAAAAGCAACAATTAACCAACGGGCGTGATCGATGGAAATTAGACGTTATTGTGATTGATGCGGGACATGGCGGAAAAGATCCCGGATGCATTGGCGTCGTTGGAACACGCGAAAAAAATATCACACTTGATGTAGGACTAAAACTCGGCCACATCATTGAAACGAATCTCAGAGGTGTAAAAGTTGTCTATACGCGATCGAGCGACAAGTTTGTCGAATTATACAAGCGTACACAGATTGCCAATGAGACAGGCGGAAAATTATTCATTAGTATTCATTGCAATTCTCTAACGCATAAACCTTCACGCATGAACGGGTTCGAAATTTATCTGTTGCGCCCCGGCCGCACCGAAGATGCTGTAACTGTTGCTTCACGCGAAAACGCTGTTATTCAACTTGAAGAAGGATACAAAGAGCGCTATCAAAATTTAACGGAAGAGAAATTCATTATTGTCACGATGGCGCAAAGCGCATACATGAAACAGAGCGAACAATTTGCCGAGAGTGCTGTTGGTTCGATGGCAAAGCGCCTGCGTATCAAAAACAGCGGAGTGAAGCAAGCTGGATTCCAAGTTCTCGTCGGTGCCTCAATGCCAAACGTTCTTGTCGAATTAGGTTATCTTTCTAACAGGAATGAAGAACAGTTCTTGCGCAGTGAAAACGGTCAGGATCGGATTGCTGATGCTCTCTTCCGAGGAATTAAAGATTATAAAATGAAGTACGAAAAATCCCTGCAAGAAGGAATTGAGGATAAATAAAAGTGACCCATTAACAGTACCTACCCTTGCGAAGAGTTTGGAACCTTCGCAAGGTTTTGTATACTAATCAAGCATAAAACGATCAAGCTTTTCTTCAACGCGAGCATATCGTTGCAACTCTATAAAATCGTGGTATTGTTTCCCATTTTCAAAAAAGGAATTTCTAAGAGATAGATCGGTAAGATCTGATTGTCGAACATCTATCCATTCCTTGTAGTCAGAAAACTCCCACTCTTCTGGTGTATTGACTAATTGAGCTGAAACAGGATTAAGATGAATGTAGGCACATAACTGAACTGCATAGAGATCGTTGTCTACCTCGCGAGCTTTCGCTCTGCCTTCGAAAAGTGTTCCTGACCTCTGCTGTTGTTTATTGAAGGCCTGTGTGTATGCATTGAACATGGTCTGGATACAGCGTTGAATGGAACCCTCTAACGACTGCTGGAGCAGGAAGTGGTAATGATTGGGCATGAGACAATATGCAAGAATGGAAGTTTTATCCTCGATTGCGTATTTGTACAAAAGCCGCAAGCAATAGCGGTAATTTTCGTGTGAGAGAAATAATTTTTCTTTGTTCGCGCCTCTGTTAAAGACGTGGTAGTATTTTTCTGATTCGTATTTCATAATTAACGAATCCTTGCGAAGGGTTTGGAACCTTCGCAAGGTTTTGTGAGAGATGGTGACAGTCACGTTTTATTGCACAACAAGGACAGGTACTTTCAGGCCATGCCGCACTTTCGAGATGGAAGTTCCAAAGATGATGTCCTTGATGCCGCGATGACCATGCCCGCCCATCACCAGTAAATCGATCTTCTGCTCAATTGAGAGACGGATAATTTCTTTTGGTATACGGCCGAAACCGAGCACAGCTTGGACTTCTAATCCTGTGGCTCGGAGTTGTTCTGCATGGTTCTCTAAATGTGCTCGGTCATCACGCGCTTCGTCATCGTTTGCGTTCACGCCAAATAATTGTCCCCCGACTCCTTCAACAACATGCATGAGCACAAGACGTGCGCCATTTTGCTGTGCCAGTGTCTTAGCTTGCGAAAGTACCTTAGAATCCATTCCGCTGAGATCAAGCGCGACACCGATATTTGTGAATGGGTGCGAAACCAATTCGAGTTGTTCAATTTCTGAAGGCATTGCGAGTTCTCTCCTGCGCCATGTTTTCGGCAATGTAATATATATGAGGAATAAAAATAATCCGACAATTATTGGAACAAATGTCATCCAAATAATTATCGACATGCTCCCTGCTCCCTTAATCCAATCAGTGATAGTCCCAAATACCAAACGGGCATTTAATCCTACAATGATGATCGCTGCAATCCAAGCAAGAGACTTCACCCATGGCTTATTGACAAACACGCCCATTCGTTCTTTGTCGCTTGTGAAGTTAATCAAAGGAATAATGGCAAACGGCAGTTGCATACTTAAAACAACCTGACTGAGAATCAACAACTCATACGACCCTTGATCCCCGCGGAAATAAATGACGGCGATTGCCGGAACTATGGCAATAGCGCGCGTAATAAATCGGCGAAGGACCGGACGCATTTTAAAATGTAAAAATCCTTCCATGACAATTTGACCTGCATAGGTTCCCGTCAATGTTGAGCTTTGTCCAGAAGCCAATAATGCACCTGCAAATAGAGTGCTTGCCAGCGTTGTTCCAAGCAGTGGCGCTAAAAGCGAATGTGCCTGCTGGATTTCTGTCACAACCAGACCATTCTTAAAGAACACCGAGGAAGAAACAATCAGGATTGCGGCATTCACTAAGAATGCAGCGTTCAGCGCGATCGATGTATCAATGAGATTAAATTTGCATGCTTGCCGTTTTCCCTGTTCCGTCTGTTCGACTAATCGTGTCTGAACGAGTGCCGAGTGCAGATACAAATTATGCGGCATCACAGTTGCACCGAGAATTCCAATAGCGACAAATAAGCTCTCGGAATTTAATCGTGGAAGAAAACCATTCGCAACTTCACTCAGAACCGGCTTTGAAAGCAGCATCTCAATTCCAAAGCACACGCCCATAACAGACACGAGCATGATAATAAAAAACTCCATCTTCCTGATTCCAAAATTCTGGATCACGAGAAAAAGCATGGTGTCGAAACCGGTGACCAAAACGCCGATAAGAAGCGGTAGCCCGAATAGAAGATTTAATCCAATAGCTGTACCGAGTAATTCGGCAAGATCACATGCTGCAATTGCAACCTCGCAGAGAATCCATAAAACGAATACGACCGGTTTCGGATATTCATCACGGCACGCTTGCGCAAGATCGCGGCCTGTCACAATGCCAAGACGAGCTGAAAGCGTCTGTAAAAGCACCGCCATCATATTCGACATCAAAATGACCCAAAGCAGTTGATACCCAAACCGCGAACCGCCTTCGATGTCTGTTGCCCAGTTTCCTGGATCCATATAACCAACACTGATTAGATACGCAGGGCCGGCAAAGGCAAGAAACCGCTTGATCATCCCGTAATTTTTGGAAATGTTCACAGAGCCATGCACTTCAGAAAGCGAGACGGATGTTTGGCTGTTTTTCATTCCTTTGATTTCTTACACTGAATGCCGAGCGCTGATACCTGAGGCTTCATCACTTTTCTTTCTTCTCAAAAAGTTCATCCGAGAGCCCGATATTGATTTTGTAATTTGAATAAACGACTGTCACCGTACCGCTTCGCGGCATGGAACGCTGAGCACCTTCCAATTGACTGTCGAGTGATGGCGTAGAATCTTTCTGCATCTTATCCGAATCTGACGCGAATGATACAACCAACTTTGATGGAAGCCAATATTTCTGTTGTTGGTATTCATAAGTGAATGTCATGGAGAGCGTGCGTCCCTCATACGGGATGGTTTCTATCTTCGTGATAGTCCAAAACATTGGATTCACCCACATGGAAAGCGCACGGAGACGAGTTTTCGCATCTTTGGCGGCAAGAAGGAGTTTGATCAATTTTATTCCACCGACAGTTTCGCGCACTACCGAAGTTGCGAGATAATGTTCTTTGAATACCGATGGATTCAACGCAAGGCCTTCACGCGGCACAAGAAGAAAACTCTGCGATGAGAAATGAATTTTATCCGGTTTCTTGAAGAACAATTCAGCATGCATTTTGGGAATTTGTACGCGTTCCATATTAATTTCGGCATCGATAACAGCGGAGAAATCCTTTACTTCTTCAAACCTTTTATCGATCTTCGTTAATATTTCATCTGCATCACTAATTTTCAGTACCCGTTGAGCAAACGCATGGCACATGATCAATGCGCTTATCAATACTATTTCCAAAATTTTCATAATCATCCCTTTCTCTTTCACAAGACTGGACGATATCCTGTTTCGTATTTCTTTATAATGCCGTCTAAACTGTTTTAGTTTCTTGTGCCTTGACGATTTTATTGTAAAGCAGCATCAAGATAGTACCAAGCGCTCCAATGCCTATGAGTGCAAACCAGACTAATTCCGGCTTGCCGCTTGCCTTCGACGTTTGATATAGCCACCCGCCTATTGGATCGCCGACAAATCTTGCAATCGCAATCGGCAGAAAAGCATACCCCTGAAATAATCCTTGCTGCCCCGGAGGCGCTATTTCTGAAATGTATTCGTAATACCGCGGTGCTTGAATCATTTCACCAATTGCAAATGCAACGATTCCCGCCGCAATTGTTGGAATACTTGGATAGATACCGATAATCAGCCAGATGAGACTGGAAATCGCAAAACCGAGAACAATAGCGCTGCGCGTCGGGATATTCTTCGTAAGACGGTTGAGCGGAATCTGAAACAGAATAATTGCACCAGCCCCTGCCCACGACTGAAGAATTTCATAAGGGGCGTTCGCATTGATATAATCTGTTACGTAATATGGTACAATAATAAATTCCTGCCAGAAAATAATCCAATAGAGTGAATAGATAAGGAGAAAAATCATGAACTTCACATTTGCCAGAACGACAAAGAGGTTGGCAATTTTCTTTCCAAAAGATTCCACAACAACTGTCCGCGTGCTCTTCACTTCTTTGTAAAGGATTAAATTCACGACAAGCATTGCAAGGCAGCTGAGAGACGATACCATATAAACAAACTCGTTGCCGAAGCTATCCCGTACAAAATAAGCAATCGTAGGCCCTAACATTGCTCCAACATTGACTAACCAGTAATAGACAGCAAAACCAAGCGACTTGGTTTCTTCTTTGGAAGTAACCGCAACTGTTCCCAGAACAGAAGGTTTGATAAACGAACCGCCAAACGCTGTAAAGATAAGAAATATCATCAAAAGCCAATAAAGATTGAAGTTACTATACACACCGGCAAATGCAGCCATTCCAACTGAGCCAATCAAGAAATATCCAAGAGCAAGAATTGTGAATGCAATGTTGAATGCACGGCGGAATCCCCATTTATCAGCGAGCGTGCCGCCAAGAATTGGCAGTAAATAAATCAAACCGCCAAAGATACCGGAAAGCTGCCCTGCCTCTGTTTCCGTAAAACCGAGTTTGTTACGGAGATAAATCATGAAAACAATTTGCTGACCATAATACGCCAGCCGCTCAAACAATTCCATCCCGTTTGCTACCCAAAACGTTGGATGGAATCCATTCCTTATCTCCTGCACCCTTGCTTTAATATCCACGCATTCTCCTCGCTTTGTGACAATTCAATTATTTTATGAAAGAATATCCTTCTTCACAAACACACTCCACGCTCCCAGTACTGCCGCTAATGTCCATGAGCCCATAAACAACATTCCCATCTTAACCTCATTCCATGGAATAGGATCCATAAATATTTTTTGCCACATGTCGAGATACCGGGTAAAAAGGAATTTCTTTGGAATTTCAAACATCTCTACCGGCATAAGAGTTATCACTGTGCACACAATCAGCAATCCCATCGTAGCGACAATGGGGCCGATTGCATTCTCGACAAACGATGAGAAGAAAAATGAAATCGATGCAATGGTAATCATAGTCCAAGTGGCAAGAAGATAGGCGATGAAAAACCGCCACGCAACTTCCGATTCAGGAAGAAGAAGAATATTGCGAGTTATAATAACGAGATCACCACGACCAAGCAACGTCAGAGCCAAACCGATACTTAAAGCCGCTAAGAAGAAAACAAAAATAACGGTGTAAATAAGTGTTGTGATATATTTCGAAATAAAAATACGCGTACGTGAAACTGGCCGAATGAGGATGAGACGGTAGGTGCCTGCTGTCGCTTCGCCGGCAAGCTGATCTCCAGCAACAAATGAAATGAGTAACGGGATATGCAACCAGAGACTGTTCATAATCTGATGAGCGACAAACCAGCCATTAAAAATATTCCCAAAGAATAGAAAATCTCTTGACAATCCGCGCATTGCCATCGTCAAAAAGCGGCCGCCTTCTAACTTCATCGCCACTTCCACGAGCGGAACAATCACCAGTACAATTCCGAAGCCGAGATACGTGCGCTTCTTCATGAATATTTTTATGAGTTCGTAATAAATAAGCCGAATCACGTGTCCACCTTGTTTGACTGTTCGGTCATAGAAAGAAATAAATCTTCGAGCGAGCGTTTCGGAATTAATGCCTGCACGCGAACTCCGGCTTGCACAAGTGATTTGTTTAACTCAGGAATGTCGGCAAAGTCCATTCTCACTTTAAACATCTCTTGTTGTACGTCGTATGCTCCGATTATTTTTTTTAGCCTCCGCAAAACGGACTCAACTTTCTTCTGTGGTTGAGCTTGAATCACAACATATTTCTCCCCTTCATCTAAGAGTGTGCTCACATCTCCTTGTATAACTAATTCACCGTTGTTAATGATCACCATACGATTGGCGACTAATTCAATTTCATTGAGCAGGTGAGAAGAAAGAATAATTGTTTTCTTTCGTTCGCGCGAAAGATGCACAATGAGATCCCGCACTTCTTTCATTCCCTGCGGATCGAGTCCGTTCGTAGGTTCGTCGAGGATCACAAGTTCAGGATCGGAGAGCAATGCCTGTGCAATGCCCAGCCGCTGTTTCATCCCGTGCGAATAGGCCTTTACATTGTCGGCAGCACGACTTGTTAAGCCCACCAGATCCAGTACTTCTAGAATTCTCTTCCGTTCTACACCGCCGGTAAGTGCCCCAATGATTTCTAGATTTTTATACGCGGAGAGGTATAAATAGAAATCGGGCTTCTCGACAATTCCTCCGACACGTCGTAGTGCATCCGATCGCCGAGACTTGAGCGAACAACCGAAAAGTTCGGTTTCACCTGTTGTTGGTTTAATAAGCGATAATATCATTCGGATAGTAGTGCTTTTTCCTGCCCCGTTCGGTCCCAGAAAACCAAACACATCACCGCGAAGAACTTCAAGATTAAGATTCTTGACAGCCCAGCGTTTTCCGTACCGCTTTCCAAGCTGACGCGTTTGTAAAATATATTCGTTCATATCAAATTCGTTCTGAGAATATTATTTCCATAGCCAATATACCAAGCTCTTCATTCTCGTTCAATATAAAATATTTTACATGTTATGGAAGAATTTATTTGAAGAAGAGCGTTGGAATCTGTATCTTAACTAAGGTAAAGTAGTCTTTCATCAATATAATAAAGTGACATAATGAGAAAATCATATACAGTTGCGGTCGCAGGAGCGACTGGTTTAGTTGGACGTACCATGACGACAGTATTGGAAGAACAAAATTTCCCCGTGGCGCGTTTTGTTCCACTTGCTTCTGCGCGTTCTGCGGGTATGGAAGTACTCTTTCAAGGTAAACCTGTGAAAGTGCAAACACTTACCGGTGATAGTTTTTCTGGAGTAGACTTCGCGCTTTTTTCTGCAGGTGCAAACACCAGCAAAGAATTTTCGCCTAAAGCCGTTACACATGGCACAGTTGTCATTGATAACAGCAGTGCATTTCGGATGGATCCGGATGTTCCACTTGTTGTGCCAGAAGTAAATCCTGAAGATGCCTTCAAACATCATGGCATTATTGCCAATCCAAATTGCTCGACTATTCAGATGGTAGTAGTCTTGAAACCGCTGCACGATGTGTTCGGTATCAAGCGCGTCGTGGTTTCTACCTATCAGTCTGTTACAGGCGCCGGCAAGAAAGGCGTCAATCAGCTGGAAGATGAAATAGCAAAACGACCGTTGCGTGAGAAAAAATTTCCCCATCCAATCGCGTTCAACATTCTGCCACATATTGATGTCTTCCTTCCGGATGGCTATACGAAGGAAGAACAAAAGATGATTTTGGAGACGAAAAAAATAATGGGCGCAGATATTCCCCTCACAGCGACCACGGTACGTGTGCCTGTGTTCGGCGGACATAGTGAAGCAGTAAACATTGAATTTGAGCGGCCGTGTACACCGGAAGAAGTGCGTACAATTCTGAATCATGCACCGGGTGTCATCGTGGAAGACGATCCGTCAAAGAACATCTATCCGATGCCTATCAATGCATTCGGAAAAAACGAGGTTTTCGTCGGGCGTATCCGAAAAGATTTTAGCGTTGCGCATGGCATCAATCTCTGGATCGTCTCAGACAATATCCGGAAAGGCGCCGCAACAAATGCAGTGCAAATTGCGGAATTACTTACTTCGCGAATGGAATAAAGACAAGGATAATTCACAATTATCAAATATTCAAATAGCAAATAATTTCCAAATCCCAATCATTTAAATATAGTTTGAGATTTTATTTTTGAAATTTATTTGATTTTTGTTTTTTGAAAATTGTTATTTACTATGAAGCTATAGAATGAGGTCTGATACATGATTGTAATGAAATTCGGCGGCACTTCTGTCGAAGATGCCAAATCGATGCGCACGGTAATCGAAATTGTACGAAAGGAACGTGCACAGACACCCATTGTGGTGCTCTCTGCCATTTCCGGGGCAACCAACATACTTTTAAAATCCGCACGAACTGCACAGGAAGGTAAACTCGAAGACGCAATCCTTCTTTTAAATGAACTCTTTGATCGTCATGTCACAGTGATGGAAAATCTTATCGATCATCGCCAGACGGTTCAGCAGCTTATCGCTTCTTTTAAGCAGCGGTTTGAAGAACTTCGAAATCTATGCCGCGGCATTGCTATTCTTGGCGAGTTGACAAATCGTTCGTTAGATGCCATTGCTTCTGTCGGTGAACTCCTCTCCTCACAAATTCTGAGCGAAGCAATCCGTGCACAAGGACTCCCGGCGCAATGGATTGATGCCCGTTCATTTATGATCACTGATAATCAATTTGCTTCGGCGGTACCTCAATTTGATCAGATAGATATTAAAGCAAAGGAAATTCTCTCTCCGCTCATATCTGCCGGAAAGATTATTATTACACAAGGATTCATTGGATCGAATGCCAAAGGCACGACCACAACCTTAGGCCGCGGAGGTTCGGATTATTCTGCTTCAATTATTGGTGCAGCATTGGATGCCGAGGAAATCCAAATCTGGACAGATGTCGATGGAGTGCTGACAGCAGACCCGCGCATCGCTCCTGGGGCACAGAAACTCAGAATGATCTCATTCCGCGAAGCAGCAGAGCTTGCCTATTTCGGGGCAAAAGTTTTGCACCCCAGCACGATCTTTCCCGCAGTAAAGAAAGATATTCCTGTGGTTGTGTTAAATTCAAAGCGCCCGGAAAACAGCGGTACACGGATCGTTTCCCATCCACCGAAAACACACATTCCGGTAAAATCCATCGCATGCAAACGCGGTATCACAGTCGTGAATGTGCAATCACTGCGTATGTTGATGGCTTATGGTTTCCTTGAATCAATTTTTTCTGTCTTCAATAAGTATCAGACACCGGTTGATCTCGTCAGCACTTCTGAAGTGGCCGTTTCACTCACCATCGATTCTACAGCGACACTTGATAAGATTGTTGCAGAGCTTTCTGAATTTGCTGAAGTTTCGATCTTAGAACACCAAGGAATTATTTGCGTGGTTGGCGATCAAATGCGCTCCACTGCTGGTGTTGCAGATCAGATTTTCAGCGCACTCAAGGAAGTGAACCTGGTCATGATCACGCAAGGAGCATCGGAAATCAATATGAGTTTAGTGATCGATGAAACACAGGTAGATGAAGCTGTGCGACGGCTGCACAAGCAATTTTTTGAGTCCATTCCTGACACTGATATGTTTGAACCAGTTGGAGGCAAATAACTCCAATGCGTTTAGCACTTGTTGGATACGGAAAGATGGGCAAAGAGATTGAACGCCTCGCACATGAACGCGGGTGGAGTGTTGAACTCCATGTCGATATCGATACACCGCCTGTCACGAAGGCGCAGCGTGAGAATGTAGATGTTGTGATCCATTTTGCAACCGCCAAGAGCATTATCAACGATCTGACACCGTGGGCTAAAGCGCATAAACCAATTGTTGTCGGAACAACCGGCTGGCAAGATCAATTGCCCAGTATAGAAGCACTCGTTAGTAAGAATCAGATTGGTCTCATTTATGCGTCAAATTTTTCGCTGGGTGTGAATATTTTCTTCCACCTCGTTAAGACTGCGGCACAAATGATGGATAAATTTTCAGAGTACGATGCTTTCATTCAAGAAATTCATCATAAAAATAAAATCGATAGCCCGAGCGGAACTGCGCTCACGATGGGACATATTGTTCTTGAGCACATGCGAAGGAAAAAAGAATTATTGAGCGAAACATCGCACGATAAGATACGGCCCGAACAGCTTCATGTCTCTTCCACACGAAGCGGCACAATTGTCGGTACACATACACTCGCGTTCGACTCTGCCGCAGATACGATTGAACTGAAACATACTGCAAAAGACCGGTCCGGCTTAGCGTTCGGTGCGTTGTTTGCCGCGGAATGGATTCGAAATAAAAAAGGGCTTTTCACTATGGATGATGCATTTCAAGATATCTTCAAATAAGGAAACCGTTCGTCATGGCAGCACAGACAAAATTTCGAGGAACAGCTACAGCGATCATCACTCCTTTTACGAAAGACGGTTCGATCGATGAAACTGCATTGAGGCGTTTTGTAGATTTTCAAATCAAGGGCAGCGTTGAAGCGCTTGTACCGTTGGGAACAACCGGCGAGTATTCAACGCTCAGTATGAAAGAACAGCAACGCGTCATTGAAATTGTGATCGAACAGGCAAATGGGCGTGTAAAAATCTTTGCCGGTGCAGGAAGCAACAACACGGCCGAAGTGATTGAAAAAGCGCGCTTCGCCAAACAAGCAGGTGCGGATGCGGCACTTATTGTTGGTCCCTATTATAATAAGCCGACACAGAACGGATATTTTCAGCATTTCAAAGCAGTTGCCGATGCGGTCGATATTCCCATTATCGTTTATAATGTTCCGGGACGAACAAGCGGAAATATCGAAGCTGCGACTGTGCTGAAAATGGCTGAAGAGATACCGAATGTTGTCATGGTAAAAGAAGCTTCCTGCAATATGGCGCAGGTGATGGAAATCGCACGCAACAAACCGAAGAATTTTTCACTTCTCTCTGGCGATGACGCACTTGCCTATTCCATAATCGCCCTCGGCGGCGATGGATGTATTTCGGTTGTTTCAAACGAAGTGCCAAAAGAATATTCTCACCTCATGCGTTTATGCTTGAAGGGTGAATGGACGAAGGCCCTTCAACTTCACTTTCGCTTGCTACCCCTTATGAACATCAATTTTATAGAGTCCAGCCCGATTCCGGTAAAGACTGCACTCACGATGATGGGAATGATTGAAGAATCTTTCCGCCTGCCTTTGGTACCTATTACAGAGCCAAGCCGCGCAAAGTTAAGGAAAGTGCTGGAAGATTTAAAATTGATATAAGGAGCGCACGAACCTTGTCAAAGTTTGAAACTTTGACAAGGTTGTTCAAGATTGCATCCGTTTTTGTTTGATAGTCTCCGCCTCTTTCAGCTGTTCTATTGTGTTAATACCACGAATCTCGTCAACATAAGTTGCCTTTAAGGCAGAGACTCTCCAATGATGTTTCCAGAAATATTCAAAGACATCCGTTAGGTAATATTCCTTTTGAACATTATGTGGCGTTATATGCTGCAAACCATCGAATAGCTTCTGTTTGTCAAAGATATATATACCTGAATTAATCTCCTTCACTTGACGCTCTTCTTCTGTTGCATCCTTATGCTCGATGATTTTCTTCACCGAATTATCATCGTTTCGTATAATACGGCCATAACCGGTTGGATCATTAAAATGTGCAGTAAGGATGGTGGCAACCGCCTGTGTCTGAAAGTGATGTTCAATAAGTTGTTGTATGCTTGCAACTGTTAATAGCGGAACATCACCAGAAAGCACGATCACATCTCCATAAAAATCTTTTAGCGCATTCTCCGTTTGCATTACGGCATGACCAGTGCCAAGCTGTTCAGCTTGGACGGCAATCTCAATATTGGGATGCGATTTGCAAATGTGATTCATTACCACATCTCGTTGATGTCCAACAATTGCAATGACACGGTCCGCTTTTAGATTAAATGCAAGGTCAACAACATAATGAATCATCGGTTTACCAAGGACTTTATACATTACCTTCACCTTGGATGGATCCTTCATGCGTGTTCCCTTACCGGCCGCCATAATCACTACAGCTAAACCGCGCTTCTTTTCTGTTTTCAATATTGTTTCCTCATTGTAACTGAATGCAAATATTATCAATAAGCCGCGTCGAACCGAAACGTACAGCTATCGCTACGAGCACTTCCGGCGATTCAATTATTTCCACTTCCTTAAATATTTCCGGATTGACAATTGCGATGTAATCGATTTGACTTGGATTTCCACTTTTAATTATTTTTTCTATTTCAACACGAATGTCTGCTGCCTTTTTTGCCCCATCCCTAATGCGTTGAGCAGCGTGCTGAAGTGAACGATAAAGCACCAGCGCATTCTTTCGTTCAGTTTCGTTGAGATATACATTGCGCGAACTCAACGCCAGTCCATCTTCTTCTCGAACAATGGGTGCAATGATAATATCTATATCGAAATTCAGATCTTTCGCCATCTTTTGGACGATGAAAGCCTGCTGTGCATCCTTCTGTCCAAAGACGGCGATATGTGGTTTTGTGATATGAAAAAGTTTTGCTACGACCGTCGTGACACCTCGAAAGTGAACTGGACGGAAAGCACCCTCCAATATTTTTGATGCCCTCTCAACTTCTACCGTACTATTAAAATCCTCTGGATACATTTCTGCGACCTCTGGAAAGAAGATGAAATCTGAGCCCGCATCCTGGGCAATTATTTTGTCGTGTTCAAGGTCTCGAGGATAACGATTGAAGTCTTCGTTTGGAGCAAACTGAGTAGGATTAACAAATATTGTGGTAATGACAACATCTGCACGAGAACGTGCAATTTCAATCAAACGTGCGTGTCCGCGGTGCAGATATCCCATTGTCGGAACCACGCTAACGATCTTACCCCCGCACCGAAACCGTTCAGCAATATCCTGCATCTCACGGATCGTTTTAACTATCTGGATAGACACCTGAACCTTTTCGTTATCCTACAAGACTCCGAATTACTTTCGTAGTTGTTTCTTTGAGTTCTTTCCGATGAACAACGAGGTCGACGAATCCTTTATCCATCAAAAACTCTGATCGCTGAAATCCTTGAGGCAAATCTTTTCCAATTGTCTGCTTAATAACACGCGGACCTGCAAATCCGATAAGCGCGGCAGGTTCCGCAATGTGTATATCGCCTAACATTGCAAAACTTGCAGTCACACCGCCTGTTGTTGGATCTGTAAGGATGGAAATGTACGGCACACCTGCATCGGAAAGTTGTGCAAGTTTTGCGCTCATCTTAGCCATCTGCATCAATGACATTGCGCCTTCCATCATCCTTGCACCGCCTGTGGAAGAAACAATGATCATCGGTTGTCTCTTTTTACGAGCAACGTCTGTTGCACGTGATATTTTTTCTCCTACAACAGAGCCCATGCTTCCTCCGATAAAAGCGAAATCCATGCAGGCGATGACCACTGGAATTCCATTCATCATTCCTTCGCCGGTCCTCACAGCATCATAGAGACCGGTTTTTTTTATGGTCGTCTCCACACGGCTTGCATACGATTTTGTGTCGGTGAACTTCAGGGGATCCACAGAGCGCATTTTCTTGTTCATCTCTTTGAATGTACCGTTGTCAAGCAGTATTTCGAAATACTCTTTGCTGCCAATACGGAAATGGAAGTTACACTTTGGGCATGTGAAAAGATTTTTATCTAACTCCTTCTTATGAATGATCTCGCTGCACCCGCTGCACTTCGTCCACATACCATCGGGAATGTCCTTCTTCTGACCATCCGACGAAATATTTTCTTGTGACCGCTTGAACCAAGCCATTGTAATCTCCTTTACCTGCCGTGAATCATTTTGCCAATTTCATCTGTGTCCGAACAACGAAGTCTTTCAAATACATCGGTTCTCGTTGTGCCCAAACACTGCTTTCCTCAGGCGCCCATCTCTCTAATGCCCTATGTGCAATAACATCTCCGCGGCAATAAGGGAACACATCCTGAACAAGGATGGAATCACGAGATTCTGTTCTCACTTCGTCGGTACGATCTGTGACTATAAGGGTTCTCACAGAGGCTGCAGCAATGGCCGACGCTATACTTCCAATGTGCACAGGCAGTACCTCGCAGATAGTTCCATTGTCGTGTTTGTACACCCCAATATAATACTCTCTCTGCTTCGCATCAATGCATACAATAACCCGCGCACAATCCGGATGCGAACCTGCTACACTGTGTGCGATAGATGCGAACGTCGGCACTGCAATAAGCGGTTTTTCAAGCGCGAAGCACAATCCTTTTGCGGTGCTTAATCCGATGCGAAGTCCGGTAAAAGAACCGGGACCTATGGAAACCGCCACACCATCCAACCGAGAGAGCTTCATTTTTTGTTCATCGCACAATTCTTGAATCAGCGTTAACAGTTTTTCTGAATGAATATGTGATTCAACGAGCGATCGTTCCGACTGCAATCCACATTCGTCTGCCAATCCTACAGAACACACCGCCGTTGATGTCTCGATGCCGAGAATCGTCATGACGTATGAACTCCAGAAATTTCAATATAGCGTTCGTTCTCACCTGCGCCTAAAGAAAACCGAACGTCGTACCTTTGCTTCGGCAATAATTCCCCAAGCATCTCCGCCCACTCGATAAGGCAGACACCATCGCCCTGAAGAAATTCTTCGTAACCAAGATCGTATATTTCTGTGAGCGACTTTACACGATAGAGATCGAAATGATATAATAATATTTCGTTTTTGTGCTCATCTATGCCATTATACCTATTGAGGATGACGAACGAAGGGCTTGTTGCAGGCGTGCGCGTCTTGAATGCCTGACATATACCTTTCACAAACTGTGTCTTCCCACTGCCCAGATCACCAAAGAGTGTGACAACATTTCCCCGCTGTAATCTTCCAGCGAACGTACTCGCAAATGCAATCGTTTCTTCCGATGATGTCGTTGTACGCGTTTCGTTCATTTTGGTTGAAGTTTCACAATGGGAAGAATCATCTCCTGCATTGAAATACCGCCGTGCTGGAAGCTATCGTGGTACTGGTTGAGATATTTATGATATTCTGTCGGGTAGACAAAATAATAATCTTCTTTCGCCATGATATAATTTGTCGTAACACTACCTCGCGGCAGTTTATAATCAACCGGACTCTTGATAAAGACCGCTTGTTTTTCGTCCACTTTAAGATTTCTGCCAAATTTATAACGCAGATTTGTTGATGCTTCTCGATCTCCAACAACTTTCGATCCGCGCATGCATCGGACACTTCCGTGGTCTGTAGTTAAAATAATCTTGACATTTTTCTGCAGAGCAAGTGTTTTGAGCATTCCAAAAAGCGATGAATGCTGAAACCAGGATCGTGTCAGCGAACGATACGCTGCTTCATCAGGAGCAATTTCTTTTAGGAGAGGAGAGTCCGAACGCCCGTGCGCGAGCATATCGATAAAATTCACCACAACAGCCGTGAGGCGGCTTTGTGTGTAAGAAATGATGTTTCCCTCGAATTGTCTGCCGAAATCCGAATCCAATATTTTCACATACTTTGATTCCGGTTTTAAAACGATGCGCTTGCGTTCTAAGAGTTTGTCCATCAATTGGTGCTCGTACCGATTGCGGCTGTTTTCGTCGTCGTCATCTTCGGAAGACCAGATTTCAGGGAATCGTTTTTCTATGTCTATAGGAAAGTGCCCGCTGAAAATTGCGTTTCGTGAGTATGGCGTTGCAGTCGGCAAAATGCTGAAGTAATATTGCTTTTCGAATGTGTAATATTCTGATAACAGTTCTTCTAAAATCAGCCACTGGTCAAGCCGCAGGCAATCGATAACGAAGAAAAAGACTGAAGTGCGGTTATTCAGTTCAGGGAGTACACAGCGTTCCATAACGTCGGGCGAAAGCATAATCGAACGTTGTTCATCCGAAATCCACTTGCGATAGTTCCGTTCGACAAATTTTCCAAACTCGGCGTTGCATTCACGTTTTTGATCCTGAAGTGTCTGCCGCAATCCCAATTCCGGATGGGCATCCAATTCCATATCCCAGTTTGTGAGTTTGAGATACAGATCGATCCATTCTTCTTCCGCAAGAGAATTATTCAACGTGAGACTGATATTTTGAAACTCCTTAATATAGTCTCGGGAAACGTGTTCACCGGATATCTTTTTCGATTCAAATATTTTCTTACATGCCATAAGAATCTGGCTGGGATTTACCGGCTTCACCAAATAATCCGTGATTTTACTACCGATGGCCTCTTCCATCAAACTCTCCGCTTCGCTCTTAGTCACCATGACTACCGGAAGAGTTGGTGAGATGTCTTTCATCGCCGAAAGAGTTTGTAAGCCGCCTAAACCGGGCATCATCTCATCAAGAAAAACAAGGTCATAGCCCTTCTTCTTCACTGATTCGATGGCATCCTCGCCATTAGCCGCCGTATCGACTTGATATCCCTTCTGTTCCAATAACCGCAGATGAGGACGTAATAAGTCGATTTCGTCATCGACCCAAAGTATTTTTTTAGGAGTTTCCATGAAAAACCTTAAGTAAATTACTATTTCCACACGCGAGAATCAACGCGAGAAAATGGATTATTGAATAAGGACGTGAACATCTACCCCGCCTTCATTGGTTGTGGATCCGGGAATTTGCGATCCGCCATCATCCGGAGCAAGTCTTGTGTATCGATAATAGACAGAAGCTGTTACACGCTCACTCAATGTGTAGCGGATACGCGGTTCTAGTGTTGTGCGACCCGAACCTTCCATAGGAGTACCACCACTTTGGAAATTGCTGAAACTGTAGAGCAAGCGGGCGTTATGTGAATAGCCGTAGGTGAAAGAAATGTCGATATTATTCATAAGCGACAAACCGAAAAGAGGAATTTCAAATCCCTGCCTGCTGTAAGTTCCTGTAATCGACATATCTGTGGTCGATGATTGCGATACATCTTGAGTAGACGGGGCAAGATCAAATGATGTTGTCGTCCCGTACCTGAATGTGGCGCTCATACTTCCTTTGATAAATTCTTTAAATGTTATATTCACACCAATTAATGGAGAAAATCCATACGTAACCGTTTGGCTTGTTGTAACCTCAGTCATGCTGGTAATCCCCCTAACCGGATCATTAGCGGATGTCATTTGCCAGCGCCGTTTATAATCTGACGTATAAGCATGATCGAGCGAGATGCGTGACGCAAAACTACTTAAAATGCTAAACTTCTCCAATCCATCCCAATGGATAGACCAGTTGGCACGTGGTGCAAGCGAACCTACTATTTTTGACAACCATGGAAGCGCCTCTAATCCCTGCTCAAACGCTTGTGATAACTTTGCAGCGTCAGTCCGTGTATCATTCACATCTTGTTTCAACGCAATATATTTTTCATTTACATTGTCAAGATTCGTTTTCACAAATTTAAATGGCAGTGATATATACGAACGCCCCACATCTCCGGTGACCATCCTGCTTACCGTGCTATCAATAATATAACCGAGCGAATCTGTATTGGTGGTCCTGTTCTCGCTATACGTCCAGCCGACTTTCCAATCCAACTGAAGAGTTGCCCCCTCCCATAATGGTCTTGAGGTATGCATGGCAATCTGATTATTTTGCGAATATGCATCAGCAATATTTGCATTTGCAGCGCGAATACCCGGTATCGTGGAACCGGTGAAGAACGGAAATGTTGGTTTCGTCTTTATCACCAACTCGCCATTTGGATCAGATATTAACCCAAATTGGTACAAAAACTTTGGACCATTTTCGTCCAACGAAGATTGAAAAAACGGAGCTCGTGCAAATATGTTCGCAAATCCTGTACTGCCGCGTACGCCGTTGTTTTGTGACGAGTTTGACTGTGAGAAACTGAAATTGAACTTCTCAAAATCAAATAACGTATTCTTGAATAAGATGCGTGATATATTATCAAACGATATCTGACCAAACTGCTTCAGCAGATGATTGATTGAACTCTCCTTCTTTTTGGTAGTATCCGCAGATAGTGGTGCTGGAGTTGGTGTTGGTGTTGGTGCTTGAGTTGGTGCCGGTACTGGAATTGGTGCCAGCGTCGTCGACCAAATGGCTTCTGTGAGTGGTTTTAAATTGACATCAAGCGAGAATGAAGGCCCACCGCTCCAACCGGCGCTGCGGCCGCGATCAGCTGCCTGAATATTGTTTGTCCAATTATAGTTCACAGCATAACGCAGGTTTGGCGTGAAAATCTTATCGAGCATCAGTATTTGCGGCGCTGTGACTTTTGTATTCAATGTAATTCCCTGGCCATAGGATTGGTCAATGCCGAAGTCGATTAATCGATCGCTGAAAAATATATCGCTGAGGATTGCCATAAACGTACGCTGGTGTGAGTACTGATCTGTTTCCAAATGCAGAAGAGTACTTGAGACATTAACATTATATGCAACGCCAAGATCAAACAATCCGCCCTGAAAGAATTGCCAGCTGAAATCCATTGACCGCTGCGCACTTAAATTACGCTGAACATCATTTGGATTTGCCTGGGTACGCAACTTTGCCTGTGATTGACTCCGGCTCAGCGTTGCGCCAAAATTCATCGACTGGGGCGTGAAAAAGAATTTTAATCCTCCTAATGAAAGATAATTATTCGGATTGAACTGCGTTCCATATCTGAAATTTGCGCTCCAACTCCACGCATTTGCATATTCCGTTGATGGATTGCGTTGGTACGATGTTGTATAGCTATAACCAAACGACATTTTATTGATCGTTTCTGTTACAAGCCAGGTTTTCGCTGGAATGTTGAGCTTCAATGTCGGCAAGGAGTAAGAATCCGTAATACTTAGATCCTCCGATTGCGCCCGCACATCATCTGCATTTTTATATTGGCGATTTGGATTGGTGGATGTATCCGCTGCAACACGCTCCGCCGCCTTTTCCACTAAAATATCTTTGCCTGGAATATAGAGCGGTTTGTTAGTTGATTCCGAATGAGAATAACTGAAGTTTAAAATAGAACCGTTCCATGTCTCCGGTAGAAGCCGCTCAAAAGCGAAGGAAGTGGAAATGCTCCAAGCCCGGCTTGTGTTGCGTGTGCCGAATCGATCTTCCAATCCGTGGAAATACGGATCGCGTTGACTTAACGAGAAGGCGATACTCCCGATGTCTGCAAGTTTGACGCTGGCGTCTACTTTATACGCCCAACCGCGCGTATCATCCACATCGGTGAGGCGGAGCTCATCGACCCATAATTCACCGTTAAGAACTGGAGCACCCTTTCCAGAATTTTGAATTCCAATGGAAATATATTGGATTCTATCTAACCGCGGATTTCCTCGAACCTTATACTTCGCACCTGGTGGTCCACCTGATATTTCTTTACTGACTTCATTATGTGCGCTATCTAATAAAGCTTTAAGGCCAGTGAGGTCAGAAAATGAGATGAGAACATCATTTCCCCCCCAATCTGGACGGACAGGGGCACGATATTCATAGTAATTTAATGTATCATCGCCAAAATGCAGAAACATTTCTGCATCATAGCTGTTTGTATCTTTATACGCAAATTCGTCATACTGTTTAGCCATATCGTGGCCCTTTTGGCCGTGAACAAACATCTTTAACGTCCGATAGTTAAACATGTCAATTGGACGTTCTATACTATACTTCACCGCTTCTTGAGAATGGCCGGATTGCAGATTCTTCACTATCAAATTCAGCGATTGTTCATTACTAAGAATTTCTTTATCCGGTTGTGTAAGATCTCTCGTGCGAAGGCCATCCACCGGCGGCTGATAGAGAGGATTATCTTCGTAGTTCACGACACTCAATTCAAATGAAGGATCCGTCTTTACACGCTTTTCCCATTGATTGCCGACAAGATTAAATTCAGCAACGCGAAACAGCACAGGTTTTCCAGCACCCGTAACCCATAGACGCACCCCTTCCACATTTGTAAAGGTTGGAGCTCCTATTTTTCTATTATATTCAGCGAGCGGAATACGAATTTGTTTCCAATTGTCAAGGCCTCTTCCTATGATTAATTGTTGAAATCGAGTGCTGGTTGTATCGAGAGGAATTTCATATTCAAAATAATCATTATATCGATCTACTTTTCCATTTCTATTCAAGTCTTCTGTATCCGGGAAATGCCCATCTTCACTGGCAAAGTTACCCTCCGTGCCATTCACTCCTTGATATTGCTCAGCGAGTACCATATTCAGTTTCATTCCACCACCGATTGGCAGGCGGGACCAATCATCACCTGATGGATCTGAATGATATTCAGGATACTTGTTCCAAAAATTTTCATAATGTACTTTACAGTATTCTTGTTCCGTCGCATTACTCATTGCATCAAGCCCCCAATCATAATCTTTATTCATGATTCCTCTTGGGGTATGGAGTGGATTATCCAAACCATCTTCCGTATCGAGTTTTTTATTCGGAATTACATCTTCACATATATAGCCAAGATCGACACTAAGTTTCGCAGAGGTATTATCAGTTATCGGTGAAACAATATTGATCCAGAGTTCTATGAATGCGACGTTTTGTTCTATGAGGTTAGTAGAGCTTGTACCAAGAACATGCTGAATACCCGCCCATGATTGTAGATGAGAATTAACTTCTGATTTATATCCGATTGTATTTTCAAGATCTGAAGAATAGTTAAACTCGCCACGTAATTCCGGATGAAAAAGGAAATCTAAGGACGTCACTGGTTCATTCCTAATCGCTAGCGATTTACGATCCCCCCAGATCGTGCCATTCGTAACATCGCTGGGGATGACATTGAACCAGCAAGCCTTTCCCTTATAATACATCTTTTCTGTATCTGCTTTAATGCCAATTGAATATGGATCATTTGGTGTCGGAATATAATCGGGACCATTGATCGTGTCGGATCCAGGCACATAGGAATCCAAATTTTTCATGAACCACGGTGCGCTCGCATCTCTCCATCCCGCATACGAAACGCCAAGAGGAATGCTTTGGCGGGCACCTTCAAAGTCATCGATATAAGCTACGCCTTTACCGCCATCACTAGAAATAGGACTGGTGCGCGTGTTTGGATTTGGCACCATATATGCCACTTCGCCGCGGACAGAAATTTGTGATAATGCCGTTGTTTTTATGCCGGGTATATAATTCAACGCATCAGTCAGCCAGTTTGCATTCAGCGTGGTACCGCCATCAATTCCCATAATAAAGTTGCTGATAGGTTCTTCACCAAGCCGCACTTTGTCACTTAACGATTGCTGGCTGTAATTCATAAGTGTAAAACCAAGTGCAGAGTTTTTATCTAAATTAAATTCACCACGCGCACCAAGCAGCGATTTTGAAGCAAGCTGGAACATGTCGTTCGCTTCATACTTGATTTGGACGTTGCGTCCCGGACTAAGATATGCTTGATTCTTGATAACGACCTGGCTGGAGATATAATCAACCGTGTAATCAACGCCCGGCGTTGTTACCTGACCATCGACAATGACTTGCACGCTTCCTTCAACAATATTAAAACCAAGCGAGTAACTTGCCCTCTGTGCTGTTTTCACCGTACTGCGCATATAATATAAGTTGTGCGGGTCATTCGTCGCGTCAATGATGTCCTTGGTATAAATTGCGCCATAAGCGAATGAATCTGCATACTGTCGTGCAGTGGCATCATCAATGCCACCGTGCAGTATAAAATATTTATACATACTCGATGCACTAAATGGTTCCACCGTCGGGAAAATAATTTCCCCGCGCAATTCGTTAATAGTAATTCCGGAAAAATAATCAAACAGCTTATCAGGCTTTTTTGAACCATCGGTGCTATAGCGATCTAATCCAAGCATTTCCATCACCCCGACATTCTGCTGCGTGACATCCGTTATCGGTGTTTGACCTGATAATTGATAGTCTATATGGAATTCAAAACTCGATTTATCTATACCGGTTCCGCCAAGAGAATACCGGTTCTTCAGCATCATACGCCATGCGGTCTTCATGGTTGGACCAAGCTGGGATGGACGGACAAGTTTCATGACAAGATTCAACGCTTGTCCGTTGAGAGAGTCTTTTGGGGTCTGGCTCGACTGACCTATAACTCTGATAGAATTATTATTATCCATCGAATAACAGACCGCAACTGCCTGGTCATCTTGCGGCTGGGTCCGAAGTGAAATAATGCCTGCATAGGCATTCACATCATAATCATTATTGGGATCAAGTTTAATGAATTTTGCTTCTTCAATTTCTCCCTGATTCGGAGTCATTGCACCTGGGACTCTGGAAGCTTTATCGTTATTTTTAACTATATTTTCAACTTCGTTTTGATCCATCAACGCAAGAACATTTCTATATTTTGCTGGATCCATCTCCGTTTTTGTAGAAATCCATACTTCAATTTCATGAATATGCATCCTCGACATATCCGCGTTAATGAACGGGTCAGGTTGATACACGTTTTCATAAAAATTGATGTACGATGTATCGATAAAAAAGTGGCACCTGGAATAATTGGGCGGACGTATTTCTGCCGGCGTAGATTGTCCGCCGCCGGAAATGGACAGCTCTTTGATCTGTCCTTTCTTCTGGGTAGTGACCGTCGTCAGGCGCAATGGTCCGATCTGAAATTTTGCCATGATACCAAACAATGCCGAACCGCCAGAAATAAATGACGAATTGGTAGGTAGTGATACGTTGCCTGCTTCCACACTTTGTACAAGTTCATCTTCGTACCCTTGGTACTTGACATGGAGCTGGTTTTCATACTCGAATGTACGTTGAGTATTCCAATCGGCATCAATCTTCAACTTATCTCCAATTTCGCCTTTGACATTCACTTGAATTTCTTGTTTGAAATCAGGAGTGCTTTGGCTCTGCCCCAATGCACTGGATGTATAAAGATCTGATTTTGTGTTGCGAAATCCGGCATGGATATCAATTGCACCATTGATGATCATTGATATTCTACTTGGCCCGAAAATGCTGAAAATCGGGTTCTTCGGTACCGGAATTTCAATTTTTGTGATCTTGCCAAGTACATCTCCCAACGTGGTTTTCGTTTCACCCTGAAGCTGGTAGAATTGTGCCATCGATTCCCAGTTTTGCCGCACGGTTTGCTTCAACCGAAGCGAGGAATATTCATCCAATGGTACTTCGGTTGATATGCGTGTATCTAGATCACCAACAGTTTTACGCAGGCGGTATACCCATTTCGTAGAATCCAAAACTGCTTGACGTTTGACAATGAGCGGGTCTGAGAGGAACAGTGGATGATTTTTATGATACGTGCCGTCTACCACCGGTTTGTCTCTGCGCACATATTGGAATTGTGCAAGCCGTGCAGAAGAATCCCGGGGAAGTGCACGTATTGCTTCCAACGTCATTCGCGAAGTATCGCGAGTGACAATACTTGCAGTGCTGGTGGAACTGCGTCGCAGTGCCGCTTTGGCGCGCCGAGAGAGTTTGCCCGTTGACTGTTGCTGTTGTGTCAGCGTCGAATCCGACCCGGCAACGAATAGATAGGGTACGTCATTCGTTGCGAATAAGTGATCTGATGCTTCGATCGGCATCTGGTAGAAAAAAGCCAGAGCGAACAACGCACTACTCCACCAGACACTTCCTATCCGAATAATAAATTTATGCGGAATCACGAGCGCTCGTTAATCGTTCAATTAATTGATAATACTATTTAACAGCCAGTTTAGAATGGTCGCAACCGTTCGATATGGCTCCGGAAGGATTTTGGATGGGGATTTATACAATAAACAACGTTCATCTTGCTAATTGCCTTTTCTCATAAACATACTTTTGACTTAAAAAACTTAGTGAAAAGAAGTCGAAATTGCAAGCATCGTCAAAAAACAAAATTGCAGCACATCATTTTTGTTTATAAGCAAGCAGCATTGTTTTGACATTCTCATATTCTTCTTCTATTTCCGCAGTGCTTGTGTTTTCTGGGATCGACTTGCCCGCGCGTCCTAATTCTTCTAATTTCAGACAACGTGCGCCAAGTTGTTTGGCACCAAGATTCAAACTGCTTCCTTTGAGCGTGTGCGCGGCAATCATCAATGCAGGAAAGATCTGTGCCGTCAACGCTGCATTTATTGCTTGAATTTGTTTCGGTGTCTCATTGAGATAAATATCGATCAATTCGATAACAAATTCGCGATCTGTTTCCTGTTCTAATTCCTGCAGCCGTGTAAGAAGGGGATTCAAAAATGTTGTGTCTGTCGTTGGCATAGTATTCTTTCGTTAGAATGTACCGTGAATTGTTTCGTACCATTTCTTAATAATGCGTCTGACTTCATCGATCATTATTGGTTTGCTCATATAGTCGTTCATTCCGACTTCCAGGCATTTTTCGCGATCGCCCTGCAAAGCATTCGCCGTCATTGCAATGATAATCGGCTGATGATCCTTGGATACCTCGGTGCGAATACGCTGCGCAGCATCATAACCATCCATCTCAGGCATTTGGATATCCATTAATACAATATCGTATTTTTTCTTATGTACTGCATTCAATGCTTCCAATCCATTATTTGCGATATCTACTTCCTCACCAAGAATCTTCAAAACACGTACAATGAGTTTTTGGTTAATCGCATTGTCTTCCGCGATCAAGATATTCATTGGCGGCAGAGTAAGGCGCTTCTCTGGCGATATACTAACAGAAGATGATGACAATGGCACACCCTTTAATTGTTTCAAGGAGACAGCAAGTGAATCGTACAATACGCGATGCCGAACGGGTTTTAGAACGACCTGAAGAATTTCATTATTCGTCCTGACGATTTGGTCGCGTTTCGATCGAATAGCTACAATAATGAACGCAACATCTGGCTTCCCGTTTGCTTTTCGTATTTTTTCTTTTACAAGCTTCCCGCTATAATCGGTCGGTGCTTGCTCTGCTACCACGACATCAAACGGCTCATTATCTTTCATGAAAGCAAGAGATTCTTCTGCCGTTGCGGCAGAACGTACAATGAGTCCCCAATCCACCAATAAGTTCTCTATTATTTGACGGCATGTCTTATTATCATCAATCACTAACGCTTTCATTGTTTTATTGATCAAAGGTGGACACAAATTCTGTCCCTGAAAATCAATAAGAAGCTCAGAGACAGTAATCGTAAATTTGAATGTGCTCCCTTCTGCGGAATTACTTTCAACCCAGATATGTCCATCGAGCAAGGCGACAGCTCGTGCACAAATAGCAAGTCCAAGACCCGATCCGCCATATCTTCTCGTGGAAGACGTATCGACTTGCGAAAACGGTTTGAATAGTTTATGAATTCGATCGGAAGGGATACCAATGCCCGTATCTCGTACAGAAAATAGAAGTTCAAATTTGCCGTTTTTCTCAGATGCTTTCGATACGATGATATGTATTTCGCCGTGGTCAGTAAATTTGATAGCATTACTGACAAGATTCACGAGTACCTGTCGTAAACGTGTGGCATCTACCATCACCACCTGCGGCACTTTATCATCAATCCAATAGACAAGGTCAATGTTTTTTTGATCTGCTTGAACGGCAAAGAGGTCGAAGGTTTCCTCGATACAAGTTTCGATGCGGAACGGATGTTCTTCCAATTCGATTTCATTCGATTCGATTTTCGATAAATCAAGAATATCGTTTATGACATTTAACAATGCATCTCCGCTCAATCGTATGGTTTCTACATACTCTTGTTGTTCAGCTGTTAATTGAGTTTCAGCCAGGAGACTGATCGTTCCGATGACGCCATTCATCGGTGTTCGTATTTCGTGACTCATATTGGCAAGAAATTCGCTTTTTGCTTTATTCGCGATTTCCGCCGCTTCCTTCGCTTGTCGAAGTTCTTCTTGTGCCCGTTTGGATTCAGTAATATCTTGCGCAACAACCAGCACAGCTCGGTGATTGTCATAATCCAAATTATGCCAAGAAAGGTGTACGTCAATGACAGCGCCATCCTTGAGGCAATGTTTGCCCTGTATCGTACTGGAATCTCTCGTTTTAATTATTTCAAGCTCCTCTTTTACGCTCTCGGTATCTTCGGGAGGACGAAGATCCATAATGTTCATTGCGAGAAATTCTTCTTTTGAATATCCATAGTGATTGACAGCCGCGTTGTTCACCTCGAGAAATTGGCAGGATTCAAGGTCGAACACCCACGTAGGGATAGGATTGTTTTCAAAGAATATGCGGAATCGTTTGGAACTTATTTGTATTGCCTGCTCCGCTTTCCTGTACTCCGTAATATCACGGTAGGCACTCAACACCATCTTTCGGCCATTATAGTTCACCAATGAAGAAGACATCAAAAGAATTTTCTTTTCGTCGAATTTTGTACGAATTGTTATTTCAGATTCCTTTACTCTGCCTGTGCTCCATAATTCCTTCTGTGTTGAAAGAATCCTTTGATATTCATTTTCAGTTGAAGTAAGTAATCTGTTGAAATCAGGATGGTCGTTTGCTTCGTTCAAGGAATAGCCGGTGAGTTCTTCCATACGAGGATTAAATACTTCGAAGAATCCACTTTCATCGCTCAAAGTGATTCCCTCATTCACCGTATTGACAATACTCAATAATCTGCGTTCACTTTCTGCGACACGATCATCGATACGTTTTTTTTCGGTGATATCACGAGCAACGACAGAAAATCCTATGATCTTTTCTTTTTGAAACAACAGTTGCACATTCTGCCCAAGCCACACAATAGTGCCATCTTTTGCCAGAGCCGGCACTTCACGAGAGGTGACCGGTATTCTCTTGAGAAACTGTACCCCATAAAATTTTTCAACAGACTTACGGTACGACGGTTGAATTAATTCCCGGTAATGATGTCCAACGAGTTCATTTTGCTGATATTTTAACAATTGGGTTGCAGCTGGATTAAAGAAAGTAATGAAGCCGTTCTCATCCGTTCGATAAATGAGTTCGTTTGCCGAGTCGAAAATGCGTTTATATTCTTGCTGGCTGTTCCTCAACTCCTGCTCTACGCGTTCTTTTTCAGTCAATGTTGTTTTCAACCGTCGAACAATACGGCGCATCTCAAGCTGTGAGACCACAAGCTGACTCAATTCTTGAAGAGCAGATCGTTGTTTTTCTGTCAAGGTGCGGGGTTTTGTATCCAAGATACAAAGTGTGCCAAGTACATGTCCTTGTGGACTTATGAGCGGTGCTCCGGCATAGAAACGAAACTTTGGACCGTGCTTTACAACCGGCAAAGACGAGAACCGAGCATCTTTTTCTGTATCTTCAACGACAAGTAATTCTTTTTGTTTAATTGCTTCGGTACAGAACGATTGACTGCGCGGCATTTCTTGTCCATCAAATCCCACCTTCGATTTGAGCCACACTCTCTCCGTATCCACGAGATTGATAAGTGCAATTGGTACAGCGCAAATCTGCGATGCTATGGAGGTCAGCACATCGAATTCAGTCTCAGGTTGAGTATCAAGAATATCGTACTCGTGAAGTTCTTGAAGCCGTTCTTTTTCGTTTATTTCTTTTGTCATACAATAATTTCTTTTTCTATCATCCTGCAATGTCTCGACAATGATTACTATAATAACGTGTTAAGCGTTGATATTCTTCATGTGTGTGATATTGATTCAATACTCATTCTTTTTATTTCTTCAACCTTTTAGGAATTACTGCTCCTTTGATCCGCACCAACATACCACTGCTATCTTGAGTTTTTATATAATTTGCAACAACGGGAATAGTTTTCCCTGATGCGCTTGTCAGTTTCACTTCAAAATCCATTACTTCTGATGTTTTCTGTAATCGTTTCATCAGATTGTCCTTTACCCGCTTGGAAGTGCCCATAATATCGATGTGCGCAGTGATCAGTTCATCATGGGTACTAAAATTCAATAGATGCATGAATGCAAGATTGCAATCAATTACAATTCCATCTGCATTTGCGATAAAATGACCGATGGTATTCGCTTCTAGAAATCCCAGATAGCGTTGTTCAATTTTCTTCAGTGCAGTTAAATTACTTTTTCGATCTATTGCTTTTGCAATCTGAATAGATACGAATTCCACCATATGTTGTTGTTCTGGACCGAGTCGGTTCACATCGGAGTAATCCTGTACAGCAAGGACGCCCACCACTTGTTCATCGATAATGAGCGGCACACCAAGCCATATTTTCGATTGCACGCCCACAAGCTCAATCTCACCCCGCTTCGTCAATTCCTCATCTACTGCCGGTGTATAGAGCAGCGATTTACCAGTCTTTAAAACATACTCCGTTAATCCTTTTCCTAACTTCTGTGGAGGATGCGGTCTATCAACTTCATCCACAAAGTATGGAAAGCTTAAGAGATCTTTTTCCTTATCATACAAAGCGATGTAGAAATTTTTAGCCGGCATCACTTCTTGGATTAACCGGTGAACTTCCGAATAGAGATCATCCAAAGTTTGACTTGTATCTTGTACCTGCGCAATTCGAAAAATAACATCCTTCATCAATCCAGCTTGCTTCTCTACCGTAATATCCCGCTGTGTGCCCCACACACGCACAAGTTTTTCTCCTTCGACAACACCAATCATATTATTCAAGAAATACTTCGATTTTTCATTCTTATCAATTTCGTGGGACTCAGCATTGACGAGCCGATAATTCGAGCGAATGAATGAGCGTAGATATTCAACATTTGTCGGATCTGCCGGATCAAGCAAATCTTTCACTTTCGCTCCTAGGAGTTGCTCGGCAGATTCGAGACCGTACATTCTCGCCATTGTATCGTTGCATTCTTTCAAGCACCCAACTTCCATTAAGTACTTAATTTGTCTCTCTTCGGATAAACTGATCGGCATTGGTTCAGAAGATTCAAAACACCAAATTGCCTCGGCGCTTTGTTCGATGAATGCACGGAAGCGTTCTTCGCTGATTCGCAATGCTTCCTGCACATTCTTCAATTCTGTGATATCTGTAATCGTTCCTTCATAATAGAGAATATCACCAAGCCGGCTTCGAACCACTCTGGCATTTTCTAACACATCGATAATCTGACCATCTTTTCGTCGAAGTTTAAACTCCGTGTTCTTAGCTCGCTCTCCTTTATTAAGAAGTCTTAAGTACTGTCTCCGTTCTTCCGAATTTATGTAAAGTTCCTTTTCAGCATTGAGAAGCAGCAAATCGGTTTCAGATTCATACCCAAGCATACGAGCCAATGCTGGATTTGCCGTTAAAATTTCTCCATCCGGAGTTGCTTGATAAACGCCATCGAGCACGTTTTCAACGAGCGATCGGTACTTCGCTTCTGAACCACGCATAGCTTGTTCTGCTTTTATTCGCTCCGTGACATCGCGCAGAACAACTTGAATAGCGGGCTTCCCTTGCCACAAAAACGGCATTGCCGCGACCTCTGCTTCAAATATTGTGCCATCCAGCCGGATAAATTTCTCTTCAATAGTTGGTACGCGTTTTCCCTGCTGTGACATTTGCAGGATGCGATCTTTAACAATAATACGATAATCTGGATGAACCAATTCTATGACTGACCGTCCGATTAAATCGTTAGCTGACCTCGCGGCAAATATTTTCACCGCGGCTGTATTGACAAACACTAACGTGCCGCCTATATGAACAGCAATCGGATCAGGTGAGAGCTCGACAAGCGCACGGTATCGTTCCTCGCTTTCACGTAACGCCTGATCAGCGTATTTTTTTTCTGTAATATCGCGAGACACTCCCATCACACCAATCATTTCACCTTTTACGTTTCGCAGAACAGATGATGATAGTAAACTCTGAAATAATTCGCCATTTTTTCGTTTGTTCACCACTTCCTGCACATAGCGGCTTTGTTCCACTGTCGTTTTATGTACCTTATTGCTTTCCTCCGGATCAGCATAGAGGATACTCACATGTTTTCCCAAGAGTTCGTTACGAGTATAACCGAACGTGTCTTCAGCCTCTTTGTTGAACTCGATGATGTTGAGATTTTTATCAACGGCAATAATCATATCAAGCGAACTATTGATGATGTTCTGTGCATATTCCTGCGAGGTTTTCAGTGCTTCTTGAACCCGCTTACGATCCGACACATCCTGAAAAACCAACACCACTCCAACGGTATTTCCGAGTTCATCTTTAATTGGCGATGCACTTTCGTCAATGGGAATTTCTTTTCCTTCGCGCGAAACAAGCGTGGCATGATTTTTCAATACTGCTGTAATTTTGTTCTTTAAAATTTGCTCGATCTGATTTGTAAAGTGAGGTTTTATTGTTTTTTCCACGGTTCGGAATACTTTCAGCAAATCCTCCCCAAGCACTTCGCTCATTTTCCAACCCGTAAGATTTTCCGCGGCGGTATTCATAAACTTGATAGTACCCAACGTATCGGTAGAAATAACAGCTTCGCCGATGCTTCGAAGTGTTGTACCATACCAAGTTTCATTCTCTTTGAACCTTCGCTCCAGTTCTCTTCTATAGAGGGCCATCTCGATAGTCGTATGAAGTTCACGTTCTTCAAATGGTTTGAGAATGTATCCGAACGGTTCCGTTTTACTAGCACGTTTGAGTGTATCGTTATCCGCATATGCACTCAGGAACACAACAGCAATGCCATACTGAAACCGAAGTGCTGAAGCTGTTTCAATACCATCCATCTCTCCCTTCAAGCGGACATCCATTAATACTAAATCGGGCAATGTTGCAATCGCTTTCTTAATTGCTTCTTCGCCCGTCGAAACGATGCCCACAATGTCGTATCCGAGATTCATCAGTCGTTTCTGAAGATCTTTCGCCACAATGTTTTCATCTTCGACAATTAATATTTTTGGATTTAACATTGTTTCTACTGTCCCTCTTCTAGTGCTCCCCATCGATCTCAGTATCTTTCAGAATTAATCATACACACGAAGTACGATAGTCTGCATATCCGTTGCCGAGACAAAATTGTTCTGAAGCAAACTCATCACTCGCCATTGAACGACGCATTACTTTGCTGCAATTGCGCAACTCGCGAGTGCGCAATTCCATACGCGTCAACATGGCTTTCGATCATTTTAATTCCTTTGCGAGCAAGGAATACTCCTAAGACACAGTCTATCCTTTCTATGTGAAATATACTTACGATCGCAGGCAAAGGCAATATCAGAAACTTGTAAAGAGCGGACATTCTCGTTATATTTCTATGACATGTATATTCTTTGGCGACATATCCTCCGTATGCACATCGGACCATTTATCTTCTCCGTTGTTTTGATGATGTGCATATTTCTCCTTCAATTCCTTATGAAGTATCTCGACCAGTTGACGGGGAAAGGATTAAGTGCTGCAGTTATTGCCGAATTGATTACTCTCAATCTTGCCTGGATGCTTGTGCTGGCTGTACCGATGGGCGTCCTTGTAGCGACGCTGATGGCATTCGGCGGATTGGCTTCTACAAACGAAATTACTTCAATGAGGGCAAGCGGTGTAAGTCTCTACCGAATGATTGCACCGGTGATCGCTGCATCCATAATGATCTGTCTTCTTTTGATCAGCTTCAATAACGATGTATTGCCGGATGCTAATCACCGTACGAAAGTGTTAATGAACGATATTTCCCATAAAAAGCCAACCTTAACCTTGGTGCCTGGAATGTTCATTCAATTGCTGCAGGGACACAGTATTTTAGTGAGAAAAACATTCGAACATTCCAATGATCTCGAAGGTGTAACCATCCTCGACTATTCCAAACCGATGATGACTTCCACAATCACAGCGCACCGGGGAACGATTTCATTCTCTACAGATTATCGAAAGCTTGTCATGGATTTATCGGATGGCGAAATACATCAGGTCAATAATCAATTTAAAAGCCAGTACCGCGTTATCCGATTTCAAAGACATCGGATTGTCATGGATGCCGAGGGATTCAACTTCCAGCGCTCTCTCGAAACCGATATTTCTCGTGGTGATCGTGAAATGAGTGTACAAAGGATGTCGCATAATGTGGACAGCATCCGAACATTGCAAGCAAGTACCGAACATCATCTAAAAGAACTTACGGGGAAACAGCAGGATGAAATTTTCAATGTTAAGAAATCCATTGAACCCTCCGAGATTTACACAACGCCCCTCAAAGGAATAAAAGCAGATCCTTCTCAACAAGCGGCAATTCGTTCTGATCTTTTTATGATCAATAATTATGAACGGGCTGTGCGCTCATATTTAGTGGAGATTCATAAAAAATTTTCTATTCCATTTGCATGTATTGTTTTCGTATTTATTGGCGCACCGCTTGGCATTATGTCAAGGCGTGGAACATTCGGCATGGGCGCGAGTCTTAGCTTGGGATTTTTTGTATTTTATTGGGCGTGCCTGAAAGGTGGTGAGAATCTCGCAGATCGTGGTTTTTTTGATCCCTGGATCGGAATGTGGATCGCGAATATTATTTTAGGATCCATTGGATTGTATTTGACTGTGCGAACTGCTCGAGAGAACCCCACTATTGATTGGTCGGTCCTTGCCCGGTTGATTCCAAAATCATGGCGTTCGGATTCTCATTCGCCGGAGGAATCGTGAAAATACTCGACCGCTACATCATTCGACAGTTTCTTATCGTATTTATTTTCGGATTACTCGCTTTCATTGCCATTTTTATTATTATTGATATGATGGAGAAGTTGGATGATTTCATAGACGCGCAAGCACCGACAAGCACCATTGTGCAATACTACATTGCTTCAATCCCTGATATCGTCAAGTTGATGATCCCTGTTGCCGTACTGCTTTCGGCATTGTTTGTAACCGGCCGGCTTTCCAGTCAGAACGAACTCGCTGCCATCAAATCCAGCGGAACCAGTTTGTATCGAATCATGGCACCTTTTCTCATCGTAACATTCATCATCTGTTTTGCGTCCATCTATCTCAATGGTTGGATAGTTCCATATGCCAATCAAAAAAAATTCTATATAGAACGCACTCACTTGAACCGTTCCAGCCAACCAATTGTTCGATATAATATTCTTTTTCAAGAAGGCAAAACACGCATCGTTTCCATCAGTTACTATGATACACAAGCCAAGTGCGCTCGGCAAATCAGCATTCAGGATTTTGATAGTAATGATATAACCGTTTTACGGCATCGATACGATGCACTCCAAATGCAATGGGTACAACAGAATGGAGATGATGTACAAAAAGGGAACTGGGTGCTGCTTCACGGAACCACTCGCGCTTTCCTCGATTCTACGCAAACTCTTGTGGCATTCGATAGCTTAAAGGTGGGGAAGCTTTCATTAACCCCATCTGACATGGAAAAAAAGCAACGGACACCTGATGAGATGGATTATTATGAATTGCGTGAATTTATTGCTAATCAGCAACGTGCAGGACAAGATATAGCCCGCTGGTTAGTGGAGTATCATTTCAAGCTCGCATTCCCATTTGCAAGTATTATTATGGTGCTCTTCGGTGTGCCATTTGCAGCGAGCAGACCGCGCACCGGCGCGGCGCTTGGATTCGGCATTGCTACCGCCGTTACTTTCATTTATCTCGGTTTTATGAAAGCGAGTCAAGTATTTGGCTACAACGGCGATCTTAACCCGCTTTTTACTGCATGGCTTGCCAACATTATTTTTCTTATCGCTGGCATTGTTAATCTCTTGAGAGTTCAAAAATAGCATTCATCTCAGAGACCATTATGATGCAGGTCTATAGTGAACTACTTTTTTCCTGTTGGTATACCTTGTTTGATTTTCCATCGCTTCGATTTCCTCATCCCAGTGATGGATGGACTGTAAGAATCGAACCAACAGGAAAACACCGATGCAATAACTTATTAGTATGATCCCTATCGACATATTGTACCTTTCTTCAGCCTTATGAGCAGCTTTTATTACTACAATATGGAACAAGAGTTATACCACTGAAAATTCTGTGAAGGGATTAATCGAAATTGTCGTTTTTGCAAAATTATGGGGTGGCTTTTAACAAAATTGGACTTCCTTTGTAAAACGATATAACATACACTAGAAAATATTGCCGATTCTACAATTGAAAATTTTATAATTCCTCTGTCATTTTCAAATAAATTATTATTTTTGTCCAGACTCGTCGGGAAAGACAGGAATTTAGAAGTAACCGAAGACGAGAACTTAAAATCCGAAAAAGCATTAGGATACGAGAAGGGATTTGATAAAATGTTGAGAATACTGAATATGTTACTAAGTAGTTAAGAAATATATATTATGTCTGTTATCAGCTGCGTGCGGTTTTCAGCAGTTTGCAATGAATGCAAGATCTTTCCACCGGCAGCGAATGATCAACATCAGCTATCTTCTAAAATCTTGCTTCATTTATTTTAATCTTTCTTTTCGCGCTCGATGTTTACTGTATACTTGTTCTACCATAACAGGAATTCGTACCGTATCCATTTCCCCTTTTACGAAGTACTCTGATGCTCCCCATTTATACGCTTCTTCATAAATTTCTTCAGACCCATAACCCGTAATGAGAATCGCCGGAATATCCATTTTCTTCCCGTACATCCATTGCAGGACATTAATACCGCTGGTGCCTTCCATTTTATAGTCCAAGAGAGCAATATCGAATTGTTCTTTTTGCAAACGATGAAACGCGTCATCTGCTGAATTACAAACTACAACGGAATGTCCATGTCCAGTAAGAGCCTTTTTTAAAAGAACGCAATAAGGATGATCGTCATCCGCCACAAGGACATGAAGTGATTGTTTATTCATAATTGTGTTGCACAATAGAAGTAAACAGTATTTATCTACAACAGAAGTGTACAACAAACAAAGGAAGAAGTCAATCCAACTTCCTGAAAATACCTCTTCGTCCACATTCAAATGTGCAACGAATCGGTTCAGTAGCAAAAATACAACGAATAAATTATATACCGAGGTACAGGCTGGTTTATTCTGACCTGCGTTGACGTTCCAAGATTACCTGTTTATACACTTTCAAAACAAGTTCCGGTAGTTGGGACATATCTGACTTTCCCTTTACAAAATAGTCCCTCGCTCCCCACTTCCACGCTTCAAGAGCAATCTCTTCCGAACCATAGCCTGTAATGAGTATCACTGGAACATCCATCTTCATTCCGTACATCCATTGCAGTACATTGATACCGCTTGTTCCGGGCATTTTATAATCAAGCAGCACCACGTCATACTTGTTTTTTTGAAGCAGGCTGATAGCGTCATCTCCACTGTCACAAGATTCGGTTGTGTGTCCGCAACCTTTAAGTGTTTGTGTGAGAACAATACGATATGTCGGTTCATCATCTACAATAAGAACATTTAACAATTGTTCGTTCATGCAAACTCCAAAAAAATAAAATGATTAATGATGAAAATAAATTTTTATTAATAATTCGGAAACCTCTAAAATGTGCAACCTTTTACTATCGAAATCCACACGCATAAAAAACATGCAAACTCGTAATTCATATTCAATCTATCGACACAAAAGATTACAACAGAGTATATCGCAAAAAGAACTATTCGCTCTTAGTACCGCATGAAGTAACCTATTCTCACATGCAATATTTTTCCATTCTCGAATCGAATTTCGTTTAATAGTTATTCTTTTTGACTTGTTTTGGGTCCTTTACGGAAAATCCATACACAAATAATCGCTACAAGAAGAACTCCTAAGACGATCAATATATACGTCAGCCATGTCGCACCTGGCATAACAGATGCATGCCACTTTTCAAATTTTTCTTCTATATCTTTTTTCTGGGTATCAGAAATCTTACGCAGTTCGGTGAGAGCTGGCAGCCATGTTGCATTCAAATCTGTTTGCCATAGACTTTCATTAAAGTTTGTAAACAGTTTATATCGTGTGTTATCGGTTTCCTTATTCGGATTTTGAATTTGCTCATCAAGGAAGGCAATAAAGTTTGCAACAAACTCATCACCGTTATAAAACTCCTTGGCCACAAAACCTTTTTCTTTGAAAAGAGTGTTGAGCGAGCGCCACATCGCACCATCAACCTTATCTCCCCACATTGCCAGCATCGAATCGACTACGCCAACTTCACTCTTCTTCGATTTCCCGCTTAGATAGAGTGAAGCAAGTTTCGGTGCTAACCCAGTCCATTGCGACTGAAACCGTTTCTGTTGCCGCACAATTGTAACAAGATCACTTCCTTTAAGCTGTGTCGATTCGAGGAATGCTACATTGTCTATAATAGATCGTTTGACATTTCCAATGATACCGTGGCGATCGATCTTGCCTAACAGTCCCTGCTTTTCAATATCCTTCATATCACTGACATTTTTATCGTATTGCATAAAAAGACTATCTGTCAGGGCGAAGATAAGAGCATCGCGTTCCTGCAATCCTTGGCGTAGCCTTACAATCATATTACGGAGCGAATCTATTGGTGTGGCAGAATTAAAAAGATCGCCTGAAAGTTTTTTTACATTCAGGGAAAGTTGCTTGACTTCGGCCATCAATGATTCATTCTGGCTTGTCAACTTCATGAGCTGATCCGACAGTTCACGGATTTTCACTTCCAATTCTGTAATACGTACAATCTGACTTTCAATGACGCCAAGATCTCTTTGCCGAATGAGTAGTTTACCTCGAAGTTGTTCTACGGTTTTATCATATCCATCCGGATAATTTGCTTTATTGATAAGTGCTTTATCCTCACTGAATTCTTTTTCAATCGCATCAATTGAAGTATTGGCTTCGGCACACTCCTGCACCGTCTTTGCCTGATCAATATTTTTCGCAATGGATTTGGTTATGGTTTGAAAATGCTGAACAATAACATAATCCGATTTTTGCTGAGCGGTAAGCGTCAAGGTCATCATCACCAGCAAAGCAATAATCCGTATCATGGTCTTCATTTCTTTTCTCCTTCAAAAACTCCATCTTCTGTTACTAAGATGGTTGGATTTTTTCCATTCACAATTTGGATGTACGGTACTCGCTGGTTAAGTGCCGGTTCACTCAGTCCATTCTGTGCCACAAAAATTTTATTTTTAAGTTTAAGACCGCCCTCTGTTTGTTCAAACACATAGACATTCTTAAACTGTGACGCTGTTATAAAGTAAAAACCCTTTACATCGCGAATCATCCGCAAAGTCACTTTTGCTATATTGACAGAGTCTTGTGTTTCGATAAAGAGGAGTTTTTTGACATTGAGTGAAAAGCTGTAACGTTCGCTTTGCACATTACCTTGAGCATCAACGCTTAGGGCAGACTCGACAGGCCAAGCAAAATCACCTGGTTTTAACGTGAGCGATGAACAACCGGCCAGAATAAAAAAAGATAGAGCAATAGGATTGACAAATCCTTTCATATTACCTCCAAGATTGTCATTCAAAGGAAATTACGCTAAATCAATCTGCACCAATGTATAAAAGGAAATTGTCGGATTCAAGTGGTGTACTTAAAAACTTGCCGTCAAGGCAGCAATGCTTTTCTCACACACACAAAGGACAATCATTGACAACAAGAAAGAGAGAAGAGGTGGAAGCATAGAGTGCAAGGGACATCCTATTCAATGCCCACCAGTTCACTTAACCTTTTCTTGCTTCCACCATCGCGTGACGACTTCCGCAATCTTTGTTTTGGCATCACTCTGTTTCCATTTCTCATAAAACCTTATATCGCTGCTATCCGGTTCCGGATTAGGATAATCGATCTGCACACGCAAAGGCATCGAGATTGCTTCACCCACAACGAGTGCTTCTCCTGTTCTCAGTGAGGGCAACACATCAGTAAGACTTGCAAATGTATCTGGCACCAGCCGTCTAATATAATTCTGATCAAGCGGGTTGGTCAATCGCAGGACAACATAATTGTTGCATTGCGAAAGGATTGTTTCTGAAACTTCCGACGGACGCTGGCTAACGATCATACAACTGACACCGTATTTTCTTCCTTCTTTTGCAATGCGCTCTACAGTTTTACGAGCAGAGGCCGTAGCAGTGCCACTGCTTGGTAAATAATTATGCGCTTCCTCAAACACCAAGAGAATTGGAAAATCACGCCTGTTGGGATTCCAGAAATTGAAATCAAATATTAAGCGCGCCAGAAGCGATACGATCGTATTAACGATATCGAACGGCACACCGCTCATATCCAAAATTGTCACTTGCGCGCTGCCGTCTGCACCCAGTATCTTCGAGAGCAAATCGTTAATGGCAGCAGATTGAATATAATTTTTTAACCGAAACATAAACGCGTATCGCGGATCGTTCAACTTACCATCTAACCGGACAAGGAATCTGGCAAACTTGCCGTAGAAAGGTCCCTCCTTCACTGTCGCACCCATCGTTATTTTTTCGGTGTCCATAAACTGCAGCTTTGCACGGATCTCGCTGATGTCATAATATACCGGCGTATCAATTGTTATCATCGTCGACATCTCCGGATTTTTTCCTCTTTTTGACATGATAACGAGATCTTTGAGCACAGTAATCTGGCTCGAGGCGTTTTCGTCCTTATCATCTATAAACATTTCACGCAATTCGTCAAAGTTCATCAACCAATAAGGCAATTCAAATTCTCCAATGTCGAGATGATTGCAGCTCCCCTCGAACGCTTTATGATATTCGTTGTGAATATCTAGGATGATGATATTCGTATCGGGATACTTTGACACCTTCTGTAAGATAGAGGCGACAGCGCACGATTTTCCGGAACCGCTCGAGCCAAGCACAGCAATATGCTTTCCAAAAAACTTGTTCGCATCAAGAAAAGCACGTTGATTCTCGAAAAGCGAAATCTGTCCGATCGAAAATCCATAGCGCTGAAATGTTGCAAATGCCACGGCAAGGTCAGCATCTTCTGCAAAAAACACCGGCATATCAACCACTGGAAAAATAGACACGCCACGCTCAAAGCGTCCACTTTTTACGGTGCCCACCATCGAAGCAAGAATAATATAACGCTGCTGCGCTTGTCCATTAACATTCAAGTCTTCTTTTTTCAAATCCGATACCATCCCAAGGAGCACCATTGTCCCCATCGGGATCAAGAAGTAAGTACCGATTTGTCCTATATAATATGTCTTACCGTTAATCTCCCGCTTCAGCGAAGTAGTTTTTGGATCGACAAGAATGGAAATGATTCCGCTATTCACTGATGCAACGACACCAATATATTTTTGTTCTACCATAGTTCAACCTTCTTCGTGAAAGATTTAGTTCAATTGACTCGTTTAATGACGACAATAGTTCGGTCGTCTGAATATTCTGCACCTTCTGCAAAGAGTTCAACATCCTCAATTAATGATTTACATATCTCCTTCGCTCCCTTAGCCGCAAGCTTCTGTATATTTTCCGCTAAGTGCTTTTCTCCATACGGCATACCATCACTCCGTTGTGCTTCAGTAATACCGTCGGTGTAAATCACGGCGACATCTCCTTTTTTCAGCATGGTGCTTTCCACGCGATAATTGCCGCGGGGGAAAGGACCAAGAATGAGTCCCGTCGGTTCTAACAACTCAATGCTTTTATCTTGTGCGTGATACACCATCGGACTATTGTGTCCGGCGTTCGCATACAGGAGCAATCCCTTCGCGCCGTCTGTCAGCTCGGCATAGAACATCGAAACAAATTGTTCTTCAGCAAATGAACGATTCACAATTTTATTGATCCCTGACATCAATGCGGCAGTTTTCGTTTGATGCGCAATTCCCATCCGCAAGGCGCCGACAACATACAACGCCTGCGCCGCAGCACGGAATCCTTTGCTCGCCGCATCGCCCACGACAATCATCAAACGATCTTTTACCTCGTCTGCAAAGAGATAATCAAAGAAATCTCCACCGACGATCCTGTCCGGCACAGAAATTCCATAAATATCATAGAAGTAAAAATGAAGAAATGGATCTGGTAAAATGCCTAATTGAATTTCCCGTGCTTTGTCGATATCCTGCTCCAGCAGTCGAGCTTTTTGTTCGATACGCTTGCTGCGGAGAACAGATGTGACTGCAAGGCTGATAACGTTGAGGTTAGGAAGAAGATCTTGATCGAAAAAATCCGAATTAAATGCTAAAATATATTGATAGACCGTTCCGTTACGATAGGGCATTTTATCGCCGACACCTGTCGCAGAATATTTTACAATTCCTTTTTTCCGAAGATACCCGTCGGTTTCATTTGCAATGATGGAACGCTGTTCCGTCAGGTGCTGGAACATCGGGTACCGTGAAACTTGAATGCGATAACCCGGGTCGAGCCGTTCAATTTGCCCGATCTGGTGAAAAAGACGGTACGATTCGGTGGATGGTTCGTACTGCCAAAGTCGCCCCCCCTTGAGAAGAATGTCTTCGCTCTTGACGATTTCATTGAGAACGTGTTTGAGCAAATCTTTTTCTGTTTTGAATTGTTCAGGAGCGAAACTTTCGATAGTTCGATATAATCTTCGTTGATTCATAGTGTACTCGCAAGCGAGAGCGAGGGCTCCTCATGAAACAATTCCTCAATCTCCTTTAATCCCTCAGTTCCAAGAATATATTCAAATTCTTCACGACATACATCAAGTACCGTCATCGGACCATCAGCAACTATACTGCAGCACTGCCGCCGATTCGTAAATTCCGGTTCATACGTTGTCAGCACGTGTTCATCTATCGTGATTGGAAAAGCGATGCAGTAAAATGGTTTCAATGCAAATTTATCCATCCCTTCCGCCATCGCAGTCTTTTGTAAGGCACAGAGACCTTTGCTGCATAGAAAAACGCAGCTGTTCCCTTGCACTGCCGTCCCATCGCACTTGCCGGAAGGAAAATCAGAATCATGTTCGATGTTATTATCGAACCATTTTGCGGCATCTTTTTCCTGTTCTGGTTCGAGGTACTTTTTAATCATGTCGGCGTGTGCAAGAATCAATTCTTTCTCTTTCACATCAAGGAGCACTCCTTCCGTACAACAAGTGCCATTGCAGTGACACATCGAACTGTTAGGTGAAAAACGTTGAGTAAGGATTTCCGGGTCAACGTGCAGTTCAGGGATATGTCCAAGTTTATGCTTCTGTAATATCTTTAAAAGTTTTTCAGCCACGAGTTTCCTTTTGTCTAATGTAATTAATCATATCTGTGCTAACAACTTTTTCTCCCATCTGCCTCAGCATCGTCACCACTTGTCCCCTATGATAGGAAGAATGATTCACTTTATGCTGCATTTGCTGGAAAAGCGGGTGAGTATATGAATTGCCTTTAAAATCAGTGTAAGGCATCTGATCGTTTAATTTCTCCTCGGTGAGACTCCGCACAAAGTTACTCATCTCGCAATGGTAAGCATCCCACTGTTTTTTTACAACTTCGACTGTCGGGAAATCTTCTGCTTTCAACAGCACAGGTATCTTCCCAGTCCAACGGGCGAACCATACTTTATCAGCAGAAAGGATATGTACAAGGGTTCCATGTATTCCGCCGAAACTGGATGCGAGATCTTTCTTGTACTGATCTTTGGCTAGCATCGCAATCACTTCGAGCAGTTTCAAATCCGCCCACTTATCATAGTCGTACAACATTTGAATCTCATTTTGTGTCATTTCTTAGTCCTTCGTTTCTATTTTACTCTTCAATATCGCTAATATCTGAAGTGCTTCCAGCGGAGTCATGTGTTCAATATCGAGATTGACGAGTTCCTCGCGCAACTTGTCGTCTTTCACTTCAAACATTGCTAATTGCACTTCTCCATTGCTCTTCGCATATTTCATTTCTTTTTTCTCTCTTGTTCTCACCACCAATTCCGAGCTTTCCAAATTTTTCAATACTTGCTTCGCACGTTCTGTTACTTCTTCCGGTAAACCTGCCATTTGCGCTACTTGAATTCCATACGAGTGATCGGCAAATCCCGGCATCACTTTATGAAGAAATATTACTTTATCACCATACTCGCGCACATCTACTTTGTAGTTCTTGATGCGTGTAAAAAGATCGGCGAGTTCGTTTAATTCGTGATAATGCGTTGCAAAAAGTGTCTTGGCGCCAATTCGTTCATGCAAATACTCCGTCAGCGCCCATGCGATACTGATACCATCGAACGTGCTCGTCCCGCGCCCAATTTCATCAAGAAGAATGAGACTGCGCTCCGTCGCCGTGTTGACAATATTCGCTGCTTCGTGCATTTCCACCAAAAAAGTACTTTCACCTGATGCAATGTTGTCGCTCGCACCGACACGCGTATAAATTCTATCCACAATCCCTATGCGGGCTGATGCAGCGGGGACAAAACTTCCAATTTGCGCAAGCAAAACATTCAACCCAACCTGCCGCAAATAACTCGACTTGCCGCTCATATTGGGGCCGGTGATAATGAGTATCTGATCCGATGCCGTATCGAGCAGAGTATTATTTGGCGTATAGTGCTCACCTGGCGGTAATAGTTTTTCGATTACCGGATGCCGCCCTTCTTGAATCGTTATACAGAGCGAATCATCCACAATGGGGCAGGTATATTTATTCTCTACCGCTACATCGGCAAGCGACACAAAACAATCCAACGTTGCGATTGCATACGCGTTTGTTTGAATTGTCTCTGCATGTTCAGTAATCATTTTACGCAGTTCATTGAAGAGACGCGTTTCGAGTGCAAGAATTTTTTCTTCTGCATGAAGAATCTTTTCTTCATATTCCTTCAATTCCGGAGTTACAAAGCGTTCAGCATTTGTCAGCGTCTGCTTACGAATGTAATTATCGGGCACCTTATCCCTGTGTGTATTCGTCACCTCAATAAAATAACCAAACACATTATTGAAACTAATCTTGAGCGATGAAATACCTGTGCGTTCGCGCTCCGATTGCTGATGCTTTGCCACCCAATCTTTCGCCCCATACGCCAATGCTCGAATTTCATCCAACTCCGCGTTATAACCATTCTGAATCACGCCGCCGTCTACCAATGCAATCGGCGGATCATCTGCAATTGCTTTATCAATGGCGGAAACAAGATCAGCGAGCGAATCAAGGTTATTATTCAGCACCACGAGTGTCTGGTTTTTCAGATTTGAGATTTGGGATTTAAGATTTGGGATCAGTTCCAGCATTGCCTTTAACTGATTCACTTCCCGCGGATTCGCTCTGCCAGTGGCAATTTTTGCAATCAGTCTTTCCAAATCGCCGATATGATCTAATTCTTCCCGAATTCTGCTCCGTGTTGATTCATTCGTTACCATTTCCTGCACCGCAGTAAGCCGCGCTTGTATCGGCTCTAATCGTTTTAACGGACGATTGATCCACTGCTTCAGCATTCTCCCGCCCATGGGCGTACATGTACGATCAATGATGGCATACAGAGTGCCTTCGGGTTGCCCAGAGATGTTGGTGGTAATTTCAAGATTGCGTTTCGTTGAAATGTCCAACAGCATATACTCACTTACATCATGCGGCACAATTTTTTTTATGTGCAGAATGTTTGTCTTCTGTGTTTCCTGTAAATAATTCATCACTGCACCAGCTGCAATTGTGCCGATACGCATTTCTTCGATGCCGAAACCTTTCAGTGATTGAGTTTTGAAATGATTGACGAGAAGCTCGTAAGCATAATCTGCGTTGTAAACCCAATCGTCCACTTTTGTATAGAGTACACGAAAACGTTCGCCGAGCAATGTTTTAATCGTCTCCAGATCACGCTTCTGCACCAGTAATTCTTGCGGTTGTAAATTGTTCGCCTGTTCAAAAAGTTGTTTCAGCGGAAATTCACTCAGCCCGAATTCTCCTGTGGAAACATCAATGAAAGCGAATCCAATCCGATCTTCACTTGTTGCGAGCGGGGATGGCAGTGCAATTGCAGCGAGATAGTTATTTTGTTTCTCTTCTAACACTTTATCCGAGAACGCTACACCTGGCGACATCACTTCAACCACATCACGTTTGACGATGCCTTTGGCAAATTTTGGATCTTCCATCTGCTCGCAGATAGCCACGCGATAACCAGCACGTAGAAGTTTGGGAAGATACGCATCGAGAGCGTGATGCGGAAATCCAGCCAGCGGTGTTTCACCGGAAGCGCCATTACCACGTTTGGTCAACACAATACCCAGAACTTTGGATGTTATCTTTGCATCTTCATCGAACGTCTCAAAGAAGTCGCCCATTCTGAAGAGAAGTATCGTATCCGGATACTTCGCCTTCACCTGCTGGTATTGTTTCATTAATGGAGTTGACATAAGAACAATGCAAAATAAAACAGTGATAATTTAAAAATTGCGATATGCTTTCAGAAGTGTGCAATCATTTATGAGCGTTCTGCTCAATACACTTTTTACTTCTTATTTAATCTTTCCTATTCCCCACTTCTTCATCGTTTCAAACATTTTATAATCTGTGAGATCATATTGAATAGGAGTGACAGAAATATAATTGCTGCGTACTGCCGCTTCATCAAATTCTAAATCCTTATCTACTTCTTCTAATCCGCCGGTAAGCCAGTAGTATTCGCGATTATTCGGATCTCGCCGATGATCGAACGTATCATTCCACACTGCTTTGCCTTGCCGAGTAATAAGCACGCCTTTGATTTCTTTCGCCTTCAAGGGAGGAACGTTGACATTAAGCAACGTGCTTGGCGGAAGCCCGCGTTTGCCGATGAGCAAAGCAAGTTTTCGGGCAAATTTCGCCGCATACCGAAAATCTGCCGGTGCGTACGTGGTCAACGAAACCGCGATAGACGGAATACCGAGAATTGTTCCTTCAGTCGCAGCCGAAACCGTACCGGAATAAATAATACTTATCGCAGTGTTGGAACCATGATTTACACCGGAGACGACCAAATCTGGTTCATGTTTAAGAATTGCGCGGACGGCAAGCTTGACACAATCCGCGGGAGTACCTTGCACAGCATACCCAAAGAACTTTCCGTCCTTCTTGAATTCTTTGACACGCAAGGGATAATTCATCGTGATAGCATGACCGACGGCACTTTGTTGTTTGTCCGGTGCCACAACCGTTACGGTACCGATCTTTTTCATTTCTTGTACCAGTGCATAAATACCCGGAGCATCAATGCCGTCATCGTTGGAAACAAGAATACTGAGTTTACGTTTTGGTTTCATCTTCCTTAGTCTAATAGCTTTCTTTTTGAGTCGGAAATTTTTCCTCTTTCACATCTTTTACATATCCGCCAACACTTTGGCGAATTGTATCAGCAAGATGTGCGTAGTAGCGTACGAAACGCGGATGGAAATCTTCATACAATCCCAGCATATCAGACACCACAAGAATCTGCCCATCGCAATGCAAACCAGCACCAATACCGATTGTCGGAATCTTAATGGATTTCGTCACTTTCGCCGCAAGCTCTGATGGAATTTTTTCGAGTACCACGCCAAATGCACCGGCGTCTTCCAAAATTTTCGCATCTTTGAGCAGCTGTTTCGCCTCCGATGGAGTCGCACCGCGCGGAGTAAAGCCGCCGAACTGATGAATCGACTGTGGTGTCAATCCAAGATGCCCCATCACCGGAATTCCAGCACGCATCATCATATGCACTAAATGAGCGGTACGTTCGCCGCCTTCAAGTTTCACACCGCCGGCGCCGGTTTCTTTCATGATACGACCCGCATTGCGAAATCCTTCTTCATCATTTGCCTGATAGGACATGAATGGCATATCAATAATGACCATCGCCCGATCGACGCCGCGAACAACTGTCTTCGCATGATAAATCATTTCGTCAAGTGTCACCGGCAATGTTGTTTCCTGCCCTTGAAAAACCATACCAAGTGAATCGCCGACAAGAATCAAATCTATGCCCGATTGATCGAGCAGACGGGCTGTAAGATAATCGTAGGCCGTCAGACACGCGATCCGCGATCCGTCTTTTTTCATCGCCGCGATGACTTTTGTTGTAATTTTCTTAGGACCTGATGTCGTGGATGAATTTTTCATATGGTCACCTTTTGTTCTTTATCAATCGTACTAACAATTTCCGGAGATATGAACCATGCCTTCCGAAATCCATGCAGAATTGCATCTGCTGTTTCATCATAATGTACGTTGCGATTTAAAACCGTTGACAGCTCCGTTGTTTTTTCATCAAGCTCCTGCAACAAAGCAACACGCTGTTCTTCAGATGGAAGATTGAGAAATTCTACCATTTGTTTGTGTTCGGATCCTATCAGGATCGAACCGTGCTGTAGTACCACTTCTTCGCCATCACCTGCAGCATAGCGGCGTTGAGCACTGCCGACAAGTTTTTTACCGTTACATTTAATTTCATAACGTCCGGTACTCGAAAAGCACGCCACTGCGGAAGCAGAACGATAGAGCGATGGAAAATGCGGCTGACTTTTCTCTATAGCGACAGGCGCACCAAGCTCTTGCAATCCGGCAACAAGCGCGCGGCTAATATCCTCATAGACAGTAAGAACGTTTTTATTATGCACTCGCATAACGACACTGTAGGTCAATTCGTTTGCATGCAATATTGCGCGACCACCAGTGGGGCGACGAACGACATCGATGCCTGCTGCCGATGTTTTATTGACATCAATTTCATCTATCGATTGATTCCAACCGAGCGAGATGGCAAACGGCTGCCAGCCGTACACACGAATAGTGGGATTACCTGTACCTTCGACGAGCGCTCGAGCAAGGGCTTCGTCATATTCCATATTAAAAACACCAGAACGAACACCGGTGTTTTCAAATCGCCAATTCATATTCTTCCTAGTGATGACTAGGACCCGGAATGATACCGCGCTTACTGCTTGCTATGAAATTTAAAATGTTTTGAATCTCGGGTATCTGCTCCAATTCTTCCTTGATTCTTACAACTGCTTGCGAAACATTCAAGTTGGAGAGATAGATGAGAGTATACGCTTTGTCTATGAATTCAATTGCCTCCCGATGAAAACCGCGACGGCGCAATCCTACAGAATTTAATCCTTCAAAGACCATCGGCTCTCGGCCAGACCGAATGTAAGGTGGAATATCTTTTGTAACCCGGTACCCGCCGCCAACCATCGTATTGTCTCCTATACGAACGAATTGATGTACTGGTGTCAGCCCTCCAATAATCACCCAGTTATCAAGTGTGACATGACCCGCCAATGCAACACTGTTCGCTAAAATACAATTATTGCCAACAACACAGTCGTGGCCCACGTGAGCATTTGCCATAATCAAACAATTGCTGCCTATAACAGTCTTTCCTGTTTCAATTGTTCCCCGGTTTAATGTTACATATTCTCGAACATCGCATGTATCGCCAAGTTCTAATAGTGTCGGCTCGCCTCTATATTTTAAATCTTGCGGCGGTCCACCAATGACTGCGAAAGAAGCGATTTTGCATCCCTTGCCAAGACGCGCTCCATCCTGAATGATTGCATAAGGTGCAATCGTCGATTCGTCACCAACAACGACATCGTCGCCAAGAATTGCCGAAGGACCGATTGTAACATTCTCACCAAGCTGTGCTTTTTTTCCAACTAATGCCAAAGAATGAATATGAACACTCATAAATCTCTTTTCTCATTTATTTTGAGATTATTTCGTTTTCGCTTCGTCACGGTCAACAAGCGCGGCGGTAAAATCACCTTCTGCTACCACATTTCCATCGACGAGAGCTTCACCACGAATCTGAATTACTTTAGAACGGCGGCTCACCATCCGAACATCAAGAATGAGCTGATCGCCCGGAACAACCGGCTTACGGAATTTTACATTATTAATCGCCATGAAAAAAACCAATTTATTCCCAGGATTTTCAGTTCCATTGAGCATGAGAACACCACCTGCCTGTGCAAGAGCTTCCACAATCAATACACCGGGCATAATTGGTTTGCCGGGAAAGTGACCCTGGAAAAAATTCTCGTCCATCGTTACATTTTTCACACCGACGGCATGTTCATCCATCTGAAAATCAATAATTTTATCAACGAGAAGGAACGGATACCGATGCGGCAATATTCGTTGAATGGCATTGACATCAAAAATAACGCCTTCCTTTTTCTCATGCTGATACTTACGAACGAGTTTATTTTGCTGGTACAGCTTTCGAACTTTGCGCGCAAATTCAATATTAGCAGCGTGGCCGGGACGCGCCGCGAGTATCTGTGCTTTAACGGGCGCGCCAATAAGCGCAAGATCACCAATCATATCAAGTAGTTTGTGTCGTGCTGGTTCATTGCGGTAATGAAGTTTTTTATCGTTCAATACACCGGAGGAACCGAGAATCACCGAGTGATCAAGGCCAAGTTTATGCACAAGTTTCCGTAGTTCATCATCCGACAGATCGCGATCAACAATGACGATAGCGTTATCGAGATTTCCTCCTTTAATGAGTCCTTGATCAAACAGCATTTCAACTTCATGAAGGAAACAGAACGTTCGTGCCGAAGAAAATTCGGTGACAAATTCTTTTTCAAGATTGAATAAACCTGTGTGCTGGCTTCCCAATGCTGGATTGTTGTAGTCAACCATGACCGTGACACGGAAATCATCTGTCGGCAACGCAACAATTTCGACGCCGCGGGCTGGATCCTGATAATGGATAACTTGATCTATGATGAGATAATCTTTCGGTGCTTCCTGATCTTCTAACCCTGCTTCAAGCAGCATATCGACAAATGGTTTTGAACTGCCGTCACCAATAGGAGGTTCGATGTTGTTGAGCTCAATAACGATATTATCAACCTGCAATCCGGCTACAGCGGCAAGCACATGCTCGACGGTATGCACACGCGTATCACCAATTCCGAGAGTTGTACCGCGCTGGAGATCAACTACGTGATCAACATCAGCTGGAATTTCCGGTGAATCCGGGAGGTCAACACGGCGAAATCGGATGCCATAATTTTCAGGAGCTGGTTTAAAGGTCATCGTCGTTGTCACGCCGGTGTGAAGTCCTACACCGGACAGAGAGACGGGTTTCTTGATAGTCATTTGCTGAACGAGCATGCTTTCAACTTCTCCTTTACTTATTTTCCTAAAAGTTTTTGTTCGAGATCGGCAACTTTTTTCTTCAGTGCCGTGAACTCGTGCAGCATATCCGGCAGCATCTTCATTGCAATGTATGCACGTTGTGCTTTCCTTGCTTCATCAGCAGGATATCCGAAAAACGATTTGCCTGGTTCTAGAATATTGTTAGCGACTCCAGACTTCCCCATGATAATTGTTCGGTCAGCGATTTCGATATGACCGACAAGGGCTACCTGACCGGCAAGCATACAATTTTTACCTATCTTCGTACTACCGCTGATTCCCGTCTGCGCGGCTATGACCGTATTCTCCCCAACAACAACATTGTGCGCAATTTGAACAAGGTTGTCTATCTTCACGCCGCGGTGGATGTGTGTATCACCCATCACCGCACGATCTATGGTTGTGTTCGCGCCGATCTCTACATCGTCCTCAATGACAACAATGCCAAGCTGGGGAATCTTTTCGTACGTTCCATCCGGTTTCGGTGCAAACCCAAATCCATCCGACCCGATTACTGCACCAGAATGAAGAACGACTCTATTCCCAAGTACGCATTGATGATAGACAACGACATTGGGATAGAGCATACAATCTGCTCCAATCTGCGCATGTATTCCAATGATGCAACCCTCGCCAATCTTTGAGTTGCTGCCAATAACTGCATGTTCACCAATCACAGCATACGCACCTACCGATACATTTTTCCCTAGTGTTGCAGTAGATGAGATAACAGCTGTCGAATGGATACCGGAGGCGAATGGATCCATTGTTGGTGTTAAGCGTTTCAATACATGGAGAAACGCGACATATGGATCGTCGACACGAATAAATATAAGTGAAGCTCGACTTTCAATTTTCTTTAGGTCGAGCTTTCGGGATACCAGTACTGCCGTGGCATTGGTTGTGCCGAGATATTTTTCGTATTTCGGGTTAGCCAAGAACGTGAGACTGCCGGGTGTTGCCTCTTCAATTTTTGTAACACATTCAATCTCCGGTTTTCCCTCAACATTGCCGCCCACGATTTCCCCGCCAAGCCACTCCGCTATCTCACGAATGGTCATAAGTCGGTTGTGTTATTTTGTGGTTGATGGAGCTGTTGTCGTTACCTTGAGTTTGGCAAAGACTTTTTGTGTCAGGTCGTACTTTTCATTTGCATACATTAACAAGATATCGCCGCTTTTATCAAACACGTAATCGTACCCGTCTTCGCGCGCTATATCCTGTACTGCTTTAAACACACGATCCTGCACAGGCTTCATTAGTTCATTCTGTTTGTTGAACAACTCGCCGCTCTGTCCGAATTTTTGTGTGCGGAAATCGACTATTTTTTGGTCCATATCCCGCAATTCACGTTCAGCATCTGCACGCCGTTGTTCAGTCATAATGAGTTTCCGTTTATCATAATCATCAAACTTTTTCTTCCACTCATCCTGCATTTTGTTCAATTCTTGCTGCCAATCGGCAACGAATTGATCGAGCTGCTTTTGAGCGTCCTGCGCATCCGGAAGCTGTTTCATAACTGCTTCTGAATTAAAGTAAGCAATCTTCATCTGTGCGCTTGCCTGTACCATGCACAAGAGCAAGAGGAATCCTACCAAAGCCGAAATTTTCTTCATATCATTTTTCTCCATCAATCATTCATTGGGAGATACCACAACTTATTTAACTTATTTTGACTTCGTCGGTACTGGAGATGCGAAACCTCTCTTCAATTGATCGATCACTTTATACGTCAGGTCGAACTTTGAATCTGCGTACAGGAGATTAGTCGCTGCTTCCAGCTTGTCAAATACATAATTGAATCCATCTTCCTTTGCTACTTTTTCGATGGTTTTCATGACCCTCTCTTGAATAGGTGCAAACTTCTTTTCGCGCAGTTTTACTGCTTCACCTTCACGTTGATCAAACTTCTGGTATTGATATTCACGTGCCTTCTGTTGGAGATCCTGTAAACTTTTTTCCTTGTCAGCTTTTATTTTCGGATCAAGCAAAGCTTGTTTTTTCTGGTAATCTTCTAAACCATCCTGAAGCTCTTTACCCATGCGTTCCAGCTCGTCCTGCCATCCTTTGATAGTGGCTTCAAGCTCCTTCTTCACTTGTTGGGCTTCAGGAAGTTCACGAAGAATAGTTTCAGAATTGACATAAGCAATCTTCACTGTTTGTGCTGTGCCAATGGATGCAACCAAAACAACCAGTGCGGCAATACAAATGATTTTTTTCAAGGTACCCTCGTTTATTTAAGTGATTAAATGTTCAACTACGCTAATAATTCTACATAGATTTTCCGAATTGGAAATGAAACTTCCATCCGGGAGCAGCAGCATTCGGTGTTGCTCCATCATATCCATACCCATAATCGAATCCAATCATACCGATGGGATTCACCAATAAACGAACACCAAATCCAGCTGAACGGCGAAGATCATGCATGTCCATAACGGTATGATCGAGCCACACATTTCCTGCCTCGGCAAAGAAGAGTGTGTAGATCGGAATTGGATTTAATGCCAGTGCAAAACGTAATTCTGTTGTGTACTTTACCATTGCTTTACCGCCGATATTGCCATTATCTGGACCGACAGTGCGATCATCATATCCACGTAACGGGGTTACAGCAATCTGTCCAAGTCCCGTTCCACCCATATAAAACAAATCTTGATATGGAATGTAGGAGTTTTTATCAAGGCCAAAAATGAGTCCAACTAAATTAGAGCTCATCAATGTCACTCGGCCGGAACTTGTTAAAGGCACATACCAATCGGCACTAAAGACATGCTTGTGATACCGTGCTGCTTGAACTCCACCGCCGAAACTTGGACCGCCGTTTATATCGGTCAATAATGAAAAGCTGGAACCGCGAGAAGGAAAAATAGGACTGTCAGTGCTATTACGGGAAATAACTTGTGAAATACCAATCTGTGTCGTTGTTCCTTCATAATAATAATCATAGGCAGTTGCAGTGCCAAGGGAATGATACGTGTTCTCCTGAACGCGCAATGTCCAGTCACCGCGGAAATACATATCGGGCCACTTGAAACGCCGTCCGATACGGATGGACGCGCCGCGATAATGCAGGTCTGCATAATACGATTGATAGGTATCGAAGATACTGAATCCAAACAATGTTGGTGTATCGAACATCCATGGCTCTGTAAAGCCTATCGAGAATGTTCGATAATAATTGCTTACGCCAAATTGATAATCGAATGTCATTGCTTGACCTGCGCCGCCGCGCAATGGTTCACTTAAAGAAAAATTATTAAAAGTAAGGCCGAGACCGCCGCTAAAACCGAACGCACCGCTGTATCCAACCGACATATTGAAGGTATCGCTGGATTTTTCTTCAACAGAATACTCCAACTCAACTGTTTTGTCATCGACCGGACGGACATCTGGTTTTAATTTTTCTGGATTGAAATAATTTAATTGCTGCAGCTGTCGCAGACTTCTGATAATCAACTGCCTGCTGAAGAAATCACCCGGCTTCGTTAATAATTCGCGGCGTATCACTTTTTCATACGTTTTTGTGTTCCCCGAAATAAAAACACGTCCAACGCGGAATTGATTACGTTCATGGATTTGCAGTGTGATATCAAGACTGTCCGTGCCAACTACTTTTATTTCAGGTTCCACTTGAAAATAGAGATAACCGTTGTCGGCATAGAGCGATGTGACATCCGATTCTTCTTCGTTGCGGTGCAAATTTTGATCAAACTTTTCCTGATTAAATACATCACCTTGTTTGAGTCCGAGCCGTGCACTGAGCACATCAGATGGATAAACAGTATTGCCTTCCCAAAAGATTTTTCTAACGAAAAACTGCTGCCCCTCTGACAAATAGATGTTAATCGTCATGTATTTATTTGTACGATCGTAACTCAGTGAATCAGAAAGAATTTCGGCATCGCGAAATCCATTCTTTCGATAAAACGCAAGGACGAGATCCTTATCTTCTTGATATTTTTTCTTATCAAATTTATTTGTCGCCCAAAACTTCCACCACGTTCTTTCGCTTGTTTCCTTCATCTCACCTTTAAGGTCGCTGTCATCATATCGTTTATTACCATGAAAATGGATATAATCCACCTTCACTTTTGGCCCCTCATGAATAACAATTTTCAACGCCACGCGCCCGGTCGTGTCGTTCACTGTTATGAGCGTCGGGGTAATACGTGCATTCAGGTATCCATCTGTATCGTATTGATTTTTTAATATACGTACAACTGAAGAGAGATCCTGTGGTGTAACAATTTGCCCTTTCACAAGGCTAATTTTTTTAAGAATCTCATCTTCATCCAATTCGTCATTACCGGAGACTTCAATGCGTTCCAATCTTGGATTTTCTTTCACTTTGATTAAGAGATAGACCCCATCCTGCACTTGATTCTCTATGAAAATCTGGACATCATCAAATATTCGAAGGTTGTGCAATCGTTGAATGGCCAATTTTGTCTGCTCACTTGGAATAGTGATTTCACCGCCGATTTTCAATCCAGTATTGGCGATAATGGCGGAGGGTTCTCCTGATCGTTGTCCCTCTACGCTGATACCGAGAATTTTATAAACTTCTGGTTGCGGCTGTTGCTTCTGTCCGAGTAAAATTCCAGCTTGGAACATTACGATGAGGAAGAGGAAAATGAGTTTATGAGTTCGTGACACTTTTCTTAAACCTTTCTATCATCCGGGCAGAACGACTTTTTGAGGATTGCTGTATTTGCTCACTCACCATACCAAACCGACGCTCACGCGTTTGGAAGTCTGCAATTGCTTCATACAGATGCTTCCGTCGAAAGGCAGGCCAAAATTCATTTGATATAACGATCTCGGAATATGCTGATTGCCAAAGAAGAAAATTACTGAGCCTCAACTCGCCGCTTGTCCGGATGAGCAAATCGGGATCCGGAATGTTTTTTGTTGCAAGATAGTTCCCGATTATGTCTTCTGTAATCTTCTCTTCCTTTAACACTCCAGCTTGAATATCAACATACATTTTTTTGATAGCATTTGTTATATCCCACCTACCGCTGTAACTGAGTGCAAGCACCAACGTTAAACCGGAATTTTCCTTCATCATCTCCATCGCATCATATAATTCCTTGGCGACATCACGCGGAAGCGCTTGGAAGTCCCCAATGACTTTCAGGCGTACTTCATTCTGATGCATCCGATCTCGTTCATCCCGCAATGCCCTCACCAATAAGCGCATCAGCATGGACACTTCATCTTGAGGCCGCTTCCAGTTCTCAGTAGAGAAGGTATAAAGAGTAAGATATTTTACTCCAAGTTGTGCACACGCCTCAATAATATCCCGAACAGAATTGACACCTTCGTTATGCCCGGCAATTCGTGGCAACCCTCGGCGTTTCGCCCATCGCCCGTTTCCATCCATAATAATGGCGATGTGCATTGGCAACGGACCACTTGCAATAAGCTGTTCTTGATGCTTCTTATCGATTCCCGTCGCCTTTACTAACGGCACAATTTCTCCAAATTTCTAATAATGAATCGTATGCATTTGTAAATTTAACCTTTTTTGGAACGATAGTCAAAAGAAAGCATCTAATAAGAGTGACACGCCGCGTGCGCAGGGGTTGGTATTCGATTTCTTGACTGCCCCCGTAAAAATGGTTATATTGATTAGGAAACTTTATTTCTTATAAAACCGTTCATGACATAGGAATTCAGACGTTTTAATAAGATAGATGGTTCCGTTATTAAGGGAAATTATATGGAAGGAAATTTTTCAAATAGAGTACAAGATGTCATACGACTAAGCCGTGATGAAGCTCTCAGGCTTGGGCACGATTATATCGGAACAGAGCATTTGCTTTTGGGCGTCATTCGTGAAGGTGAAGGGATAGCGGTAAAGATTCTTCGCAATCTCGGTGTAGATTTATACAAGTTGAAGAAAACAATTGAAGATACCGTTCGCGCCGTAGGTGGAACGCTTACCATTGGCAATATACCTTTAACAAAACAAGCAGAAAAAGTCCTTAAGATCACCTATTTGGAAGCGAAACTCTACAAATCTGATGTGATCGGCACGGAACATTTATTACTCTCGCTTCTCCGCGATGACGACAATATAGCCGCACAGATTATGCATCAATTTAATGTGCATTATGATGTAGTACGAAATGAATTGGATAATATTATTTCCGGTAAGCCATCCACTCCTCCCGGACAACAACATGTTTCAACGGAAAAAAAGCAAGATCGATCGAAAACTCCTGTATTGGATAACTTCGGCCGTGATCTCACAAAATTAGCAATTGAAGATAAACTTGACCCTATTGTCGGACGCGAAAAGGAAATCGAACGCGTCGCTCAGGTTTTGAGCCGCCGGAAGAAAAACAATCCGGTACTCATAGGTGAACCGGGAGTTGGAAAGTCCGCCATTGCAGAGGGTTTGGCACTTCGGATAGTTCAAAAGAAAGTCTCTCGCGTTTTACATGATAAACGCGTCGTCACACTCGACCTTGCTGCATTAGTAGCTGGCACGAAATATCGCGGCCAATTTGAAGAACGAATGAAAGCAGTGATGAATGAACTGGAGAAATCGAAAGATGTCATCCTTTTCATCGACGAATTGCATACGATTGTCGGTGCAGGCGGTGCAAGCGGCTCGTTAGATGCATCTAATATGTTCAAACCAGCACTGGCGCGCGGCGATCTCCAATGCATCGGAGCTACCACCCTTGATGAATACCGGCAATATATAGAAAAAGATGGAGCACTTGACCGTCGGTTCCAAAAAATTATGGTGAATCCAACCACGGTTGATGAGACTATACAGATCCTCCAGAATATAAAACATAAGTACGAAGAGCACCACGGAGTTCTTTATTCTGAACCGGCTCTCCAAGCAGCAGTGCGGTTGAGTGATAGGTACATCACCGATCGGTACCTGCCGGATAAAGCCATCGATGTGATGGATGAAGCCGGTGCCCGTGTGCACCTCGCCAATATAAAAGTGCCGAAAGAAATTCTCCAGCTTGAAGAAGAGATTGAAAAAATTCGGCAATCAAAAAACCAAGTTGTAAAAAATCAAAATTTCGAGGAAGCAGCACGCCTGCGCGATCTCGAGAAGAAACTTCTCAGCGATTTGGAAATTGCAAAACGTGAATGGGATTTGAAAGCACAGGGTACGATTTACGATGTCGATGATGAAGATTGCGCCGCGGTTGTCTCGATGATGACAAATATTCCAGTACAAAAAGTTGCGCAGAGCGAATCCGAGAAATTACTCAAAATGGAATCAGCACTTGCCGAGATGGTCGTCGGACAAGAAGAAGCCATTTCCAAGCTGACGAAAGCAATTCGACGCACTCGAGCCGGTTTGAAAGATCCGAAGCGTCCAATCGGTTCCTTCATCTTCCTCGGTCCTACAGGCGTCGGTAAGACCGAGATGGCAAAAGCGCTTGCCCGTTATTTATTCGATTCTGATGAAGCGCTGATTCGCATCGATATGAGCGAGTATATGGAAAAATTCGCGGTCTCGCGCCTTGTTGGTGCACCTCCGGGCTATGTCGGATATGAAGAAGGCGGACAGTTGACTGAAAAAGTACGTCGAAAACCATATTCGGTCGTTTTGTTAGATGAAATTGAAAAAGCGCATCCGGACGTTTTCAACATTTTACTTCAGGTATTGGATGATGGAGTACTAACCGACAGTATCGGTCGCCGTATTGATTTTAAAAATACGATTTTAATTATGACGTCAAATCTAGGTTCACGCGATATCAAGGTTACAGGCGGATTAGGATTTGGGACAGATTCACACCAGGACAAATACAAGACGATGAAATCTAGTATCGAAGATGCGCTCAAGCGAGTCTTTAATCCTGAGTTTCTCAATCGCGTAGACGATACGATTATTTTTCATCAGCTCGAACGTTCTCATATTTATAAGATTATCGAGATTGCCACGAAAGAGCTCTTTGGCCGCATGACATCCCTGGGAATCACAATTGAGCTGAGCCAAGAAGCAAAAGATTTTCTCGTGGAAAAAGGATACGATCCAGCATTTGGTGCGCGGCCGCTCCGCCGAGCAATCATGAAATACATCGAAGATCCGTGCGCTGAAGAAATTCTGAAAGGAACGTACGCGCAGGGAAGTACTATACACGCAAATTTTGATAAAGAAAAAGAAGAGCTTGTGTTTGTGTATACCGCCAAAGAAATTGAAGGCGATCAGCAAGAAAAACACGATGAGGAAATAATCGGTACCAAGTAAGCGAATCAATTAAAAATATTTATAATCCCTCGGCAGATGTCGGGGGATTTTTATTTCCATCAAGAATAAAATACATTAATATTTCTTGTATGTATCTCATCTGAGACATCCGTGGAATCACATACGAAGTCTTACGTCCTCTTTTACAAACCCTACGGCGTTCTGTCTCAATTCACCCGGGAGGCCGGATATTTATCATTAGCCGACTTTGGTCCATTTCCAAAAAATACGTATGCCGCCGGTAGATTAGATGCAGACAGCGAAGGCCTTCTTCTCTTAACGAATGATAATGATATCAAACATCGCATCACTGATCCAAAGTTCGAACACGACCGAACGTATCTTGTTCAGGTGGAAGGTTTTCCGGACGAAAATGATATCGAACGATTACAAAAAGGAATTATGATTGAAGGAAAGCGCACGAAGCCGGCAAAAGCAAAAATGTTAACTCACGAGCCACATATGCCCCCGCGAGCTGTGCCAATCCGTTTCAGAAAAAACGTTCCGACATCGTGGATAGAACTCGTCTTGCGTGAAGGACGCAATCGACAGGTGAAAAAAATGACTGCCGCAGTCGGCCATCCCACATTACGACTTGTAAGGACAGCTATTATTTTCCTCCCCCTCAACGGATTACATCCCGGGGAACATCGCACGTTAACTTCGAAGGAAATTAAGGAGATGCACAAGTTTCTTCACCTCCCTTAATCTCTTTTACAATTTCTCCACAATATAATTTGTAATCATTTCAAACAGATGCAGGCGCGTGTTGCCCCCTTTTAAACTGTGATTCCGATTCGGATAGAACGCGGTACGGAATTGCTTTCCTGCTTTCTCCAATGCATCGACAAGCTGGACAGTATTTTGCCAGTGAACATTGTCATCAGTTGTACCATGAATAAGGAACAGATTCCCTTTCAGTTTATCAATATACTCGAGAGTTGAACTTTCTTTATATCCATCAGGATTATCTTTGGGTAACCCCATGTAACGTTCCGTGTAGATATCATCATAGAATCGCCAATCAGTTACCGGTGCAACTGCAATAGCAGTGCTAAAAAATTCTGCTCCTCTGAGTATGATTGATGCTGCGACATATCCGCCGTAACTCCATCCCCAGATTCCTATTCGTGAAGCATCCACAAATTTCAGACCAGCCAAATATTTTGCTGCTTCAATTTGATCGTTCACTTCCCATTTACCGAGTTGATGATATACAATTTCCTTAAATGCTTTTCCTCGTCCGCCTGTTCCGCGACCATCGACACTGACAATAATATATCCCCTCTGCGCCAGCATGTGCTGCCACAATGCAGTCGATCCTCCCCAAGTGTTCGTTACACTCTGAGAGCCGGGTCCGCCATACACTTCAAACAAAACCGGGTATTTTTTCTGTGATTCAAAAGGAGACGGTTTAATCATTGAACCGTTGAGTTCGGCACCATCGCTTGTTTTAAAAGTAAAGAATTCTGTTGTATTCAAATCGTACTCATTGAGAGAAGGAATCAAATTTTTTTCAATCATCCATTTTGATTTTCCTGTGATGTCGTAAAGTGCTGTTTTCGTGGGTGTCGTTGTATTAGAATATTTATCAATGAAGTGTTGAGCGTCTGGTGCAATATCGATGGAATGTGAAAACCCGTCCTGTGTTAATTGATGCATCGAACTTCCATCCATTGTGACGACATAGAATTGCTTTTCAATCGGTGTTTTTACTCCAGCGGTGAAATAGATCAATTCATTGACTTCATCAATTCCATCAAGAGAGCTAACATCCCATTTCCCTTTCGTCACCTGATTGACCATTTTGCCATTCATATTATAACGGTAAATATGATTGTATCCATCCCGTTCGGAAAATTTTAAGAATTGATTTTTCTTCTTGAGAAATCGGAATTCATATCCTTCTTCAATCCATGTCTTCTCTTCCTCAGTGTGAAGAATTCGAGATTTTCCAGTTTCGATATTACTTAACAATATATCAAGCTTGTTTTGAAGACGATTCAACCGCTGAATGGCAAGAGTGTTCCCATCAGGTGACCACTGTATTCGAGGAACATACATATCATTATCCGGACCAATATCCATCCACGTAATATTTTTAGATTCAAGAGAAACGACGCCAATTTTGACGATGGAATTCGGATCACCGGGTTTGGGGTATTTCATGACAATATCATCATCGTTCTCCGTCATAAAATCTGTCATCTTGAAGTTCGGCACCCTGTTTTCATCAAGCTGCCAGAAGGCGATATGTTTCCCATCAGGCGACCATTGCCATCCATCCGATATTCCAAATTCTTCCTCATACACCCAATCAAATTTTCCATTGATCACATGCTCTGCCCCATCATGGGTAAGCTGTGTTTCGATGCCGGAGGCGAGATCGAGAACAAGTATGTTGTTCCCGCGGACGAACCCAAGTTTTGTTCCATCCGGAGAAAATTTATGATTGAATTGTGATTCATTGACATTTGTTAAGCGAATAAAAGTGTGCTTTTGAATATCATAGAGAAAGTAATTTCCCTCTGGCGTTAATCGCGAGAGGTACTGTTTGTCCGGTGGCGCTGACACAAATAAGATTTTGTCTTCTTGCGAAGACCACTGGTAGGATAAATATCGAAAAGGCGGATCATCTGGATGCAGCTTCAGGAGTGATGCATTAACCTGCAGGGATCGCGATCCATCCGAACACCGAAAAGTGAAAATATTTTCCGTTTGAGTATTTGTATCAAACTGTTGATAAGAGAACTGTGCACCATTCATCATCCAATGAATTCCTGCAACAGACTTTCCGCTGAATTTTGATGAATGAAAAATGTCTTCGACGGTGAGGGTTTTTTGTGAAGGTTGACCATATAGAAAAACAGGTATGATAAAAATCAGAGCATAGAAGCGTTTCATAGCAACCTCAAATGTATACAGTTTTATAATCACCTCGTTCCCAAACTCAGTTTGGGAACGAACAGGATTGAAGCCCTGCCTCATAATAAATATAGAAGCTGAGCTTCCGGGAAAAAAACTCCCAAGCAGAGCTTGGGTGTGAGAAGATTCATTTTAAGATTTTTATTCATCGTTTCGTTAACGCTCTAATCTCGTATCAACGTTAAACCGGTGCAGTATCTGGTCCAAGTCTTCAATACCTTTTGAACACTTAATAAGTTTGCCATTGTGCACCATCAGAATATTTGCTCTACTTCTTAAGCAATATGCTGAAGACATGACATCACCATAGGCGCCGGTATCAAGAATACCTAACACATCCCCCTCTCGAATCTCAGGAATTTCCCTCGGTTGATCTTGCGTGAAGGTATCACCCGTTTCGCAGACATTACCGTCAATAGCATACACGCTGAGAGGACCGTTTGGATTTGATACATTAATTATTTCATGATATGCATGATAGAGTTTTGGCCGAATCAATGTCCCCATACTTGCATCAGTATAGGCATGGAGTAAGCCATTCTTCTCCTCAACAGTATTCACCTTCGTTAAGAGAATCGTTGAATCTCCGACTAAACTTCTGCCCGGCTCGACAATTAATTTGTTTATTGCAACTCCGTTCTTTTCTATTTCTTCACTGATCATCGCGGCATACGTATTAAAGGGAAAAGATTTTTGAGACTCTCTATATCTGATACCGGGACCTCCGCCAACATTGAGATTCAGGTTGGTAAAATTGTGTTTCTTTAATTCATTGATAACTTCAAGAGTATTCTGCAAAGCGATTCTGAAACTATCAACATCATTCCCAAGCCAGCCGGAACCAATATGGATGTGCAGGGTATCGGGATGAAATCCATACTCACGCGCATCCAGAAATGTATCAACAATTTTGTTCTGCTCTATTCCGAACTTTATTGGAACACCCTCTTCATTTTTTGAGCCGGCAGTGATAACATCAGGATTATGACCGGCGCCAACATTAGGATTCAATCGTATGGAAAGATGTAAGCCTTGAATATTCCATTCGTCCCTGTGCTCTCCAAGTTTTTTAAGTTGTGAATTTGAATCAATGTCGATTTTATAATTACCGAACTTCACAAGTTGTTCTAGATCTTCTTTGGAAACAGACGTTCCAGTAAACATGATTCTCTGTCTGGAAATTCCACGCTGTTCTGCAAGAATTGCCTCGTTGGGAGAAACGACGTCTGCGCCCAAACCAAGCATCGCAATAAGATCAAGAATTTGAGGGCAGTAATTTGCCTTTACGGCATAATGAATATCGACAATACCTGTATAATTTTTTGTGAAAGCTTCCCTGATGAGTCTCGCTTTATCTTCAATTCTTTTTCCGTTCGTAAGATATAAAGGAGTAGAACTGGATTTTGCCAGCTCATCTAGATCGCATTCCGTATACGAGCGGGACCACACCTTGTTGTTTCTCACATCAAAACCTTTGAAAAACCACCAGTATTGCCGATCAGCCATAAATATTCGTTCTCTTTGATTTCTTTTCAGCATGTATAATGTTTCATTGATGTTTTAATATAGTATATCGCAACCAGAGAGACAATATTGGGAACGATAGTAGAGACACAAAAGCCTCCATCATTGGAGGCTCCTGTTCATCGCTGAAAGTTTTTAAGATAGCTCGATCTCTAAAACCATGATGAGATCGTGTGACCCCGGCGTGACTCGAACACGCGACCCACAGCTTAGAAGGCTGTTGCTCTATCCACCTGAGCTACGGGGCCATGGAATTTTTGTGATCCTTAGTTATAGTACGGAAAATTCAATTTTGATTCAACGTCCACCATCGATCCATGAACAAGAAAGGCTTAGATTTCTCCAAGCCTTTTCAAACTCCACCGACACCTTTACCCTAGCAATCTATCTATGACAAGCGGCCATAGATATATTTTTTTTACAGAGGTTTGATATCCTTTTCAACAAATGAAATATAATCTTCGGTCGTTTTCGCCAGGCGTTCGGCAAGATTGATGAGTACTTTTTTTGTTACATCGGGATATTCTGTAATGAGCTGATCTAGAGGCATATCGAAATGCACTGCTTTTGTTGTCTCGAGTGCAACAAGCGAAACAGTTTGTGGAGTATTAAGGATAAAACTCAATTCACCGAATACGACTCCGCGCCTACTTAATTCGGCCACCTGCCGGTCGTGTTTAATAACACCGATTTTCCCTTCCAACAATATATACCACCCATTCGATTTTTCTCCCTCGGTGCTAATTTGCTCTAACTCTTCAAACGTGCGAATGTTACTGGAATATGATGTTATATTATTCTCTATAGAATTATCCACCGTGGTTTTCTCCTTATAGATTTAGTATTGAATATATGTTAATCATTTCAATATAATAAATCTAATTGAAATTACCCTCACAATTCACTCATATTCGTAAAGAAGCCAGAATTAATTTGACCATTTCTTCATCCTGAAGCTCTTTCATACGTCGTAAATGCCCTTCAGGGCAGGTCTTGCCGCCGATATGAGAACACGGCCTGCAATATAAATCCTTCCGCTCCAGAACGATTTGCTCTTTATTACTTTGATATGCCATTATATACATCTATTCCGTGTTGCGTTGCAGAAAATATATTCTTACCAAGTACTGTTAGAGCATTGACGACTGTATTATTAGCTCCAACTTGAATCCAAAATAATCCAGTATTGTCAATTGACTGATATATTCCATCGCTTTTATCGATATCATTTATTGTATAACCTGTTCCGGCAACAATACTTACTCCATCAGTTGATAACGCAGTAAATTCCTTATCTGACCTTCCTACTATATTCCAGTTTATTCCATTATCAGACGTTCTAAATAATCCGTTACGCGTACCGGCAATAACACATCCTGATTGAGTTACTAAGGCATTGATGTATGTATTTGTCAATCCATTATTTGCTTTTTTCCAAGCTGTGCCGCTATCTTCCTTAATATAAACTCCATCCGGTGTCCCTGCGAATATTTTTCCGTCCATTGAAGCAAGAGCACGTATATCATTATTAGTTAATCCATTACTAATTTGCTTCCAACTATTTCCATTATTTGTCGATAAAAAAATACCATTGGTAGTCCCCGCAAATGCATTTGCTCCGGATATTGTAAAGCTGAGCATATATTTATTAGTCAAGCCATTATTAACTTCTCTCCAATTTGCACCATTATCAGTTGAACAAAATATTCCATGTCCCTGTGTACCCGCCCAAATATACATCCCCGAAGACATCAAAACTCCAATATCTTTATTAGATAATCCTATCGGCTCCCAACTTTCACCATTATTAGTTGACAAGTATATTCCGCCTCCTCCTGATGTACCAGCATAAATGCTTTTTTCTGTTACTACAAGCGATGTGATATTCCCACCATAAGGGCCGATTGTTTGTACCCATTGAGCGTTCATTAGAACCGTTGTGGCAATTAAGGAAGTTATAAACTCGAGAAGGCGTAAGAAATTATTCAAAAAAATTTTTCCCTTGAATTAGTGAAACCAATAGCTAAATAACAAATAGAAATTAAGTTGTTCAATGTTTTTGATCTTATTTGATTCTACAGATTTGTAGCGAAAAATTCAATATCTAATAGTTTTTAAACAGCCATTATTCTTTCATTTTTGCATTATAGGCTATCTTCTTAGTCTAAGGATATAGAAATATTGTTTAATACCGAATGCAAACTCTCAGGCTGAATATGATTACGAATTAAGAAAAATCCTCGATTGTGCTAACAATCAAGGATTTGCAACTGTACGTTTGTTTAGGAGGGAATAGTACAAAATTAAAATTATGTATTATACTGTTTTTTGTGTCAGCGAATTCCTTCCAGAAAATAAACTCAGTTATTCCATCTTTACTTGGTTGTATCAACACTTACATTTCCCTTGGTTGTATCAACATCTACTTTGCACTTATCCAAAAGCTCCTGAGGAACATCATGACCTCGCATTGTTGCCCTATTAAAATCTTCCAGTGCTTTGTCCTTTAGATTAAGCCCCAAGTATGAAGCCCCCCTGTTGGCATAGGCACCTGCATTATCCGGATTGATACTGATTGCCCTATTATAATCGAGAACGGCTCCCAGATAATCCTTAAGTCTTTCCTTTGCGTTCCCTCTATTGTTGTAGGCGCTTGCATTATCTGGCTTCAGCTTGATTGCCTTCGTCCAGTCGGCAATGGCTCCCTGATAGTCTTCAAGACCAGATTTTGCAATTCCTCTGTTGTTGTAAGCTTCTGCAAAATCCGGCTTCAATTTAATTGCTTTGTTGCAATCGGCAAGAGCTCCCTGAAAGTCTTCAAGGTTAGACTTTGCCAGCCCCCTGCTGCTGAATGCTAAATAAAAATCCGGTCTAAGACTGATTGCCGTATCGTAATCGGCAATGGCTCCCTGATAGTCATTATGGTAATACTTATCGAGCGCACTTTTATACCAATCGGTTGCGCTTTTCTGTGTCTGAGATAAAGAAATTTGTTGAAGACATCCAAATATCAAAACAAATGTAATTATTTGTCTTTTCATTGTTATTCACTCCAATGTTTACCACGGTTAAATATTTCTTCTTTATTTGATTTAGGCTCACCAAGAGCTTCTTAAAACACCGAGGCATCGTACATCTCTATGAAATACGGAACTCTTTGTTTGGTGATTTTACAGAAACCATTCATTTGAATTCTACATTTATTAGAATATATAGTACGGAAAATTCAATTTTGATTCAACGTCCGTCATCGATCCATAAACAAGAAAGGCTCAGATTTCTCCGAGCCTTTTTTATACTATTCCTGCATCTTGAACCTCAAATGTATCTAAACCTAGTCAAGGTTCCGGTTTGGTAATCACTCCCGTTCCATGTTGCAGGTGGAAACTTTTGAGTCTCTCAGTCATCCACGTGGATTGATAGTGTGGATCCATTACAAAATATTCCTCAACCTGGATTCCCGATTACATCATTCGGACTTCTTTATTTCGTCATCAGCATTTTGTGCGTGATGCGCTGATTGCCGAATTCTAATACGCAGAAATACAGGCCTGTTGCCATACATGACGCGTTAAAAGTCGTCTCATAAAGTTTTCCCGCTTTAGCTACACCATCAAATAGTGTCATTACTTCCTGACCGACGACATTATATACACACAGGCGTACATTGCCATTGACAGGAACCGTAAACTGCACCTTGGTTGATGGATTAAATGGATTCGGAAAGTTGCCAAAGAGTTTCAATTCTTTTGGCATGCTCATCTCGAGTTCAGTGCTGCTCGAATATTTACATGCACCGCCGTTATCGATTTGTTTGAGACGATAAGCATACTTCCCCGATGACAGATTACTATCTGCATAGGTATAAGCGTGTACGGAGTTGCTGGTTCCAGCTCCTCTTACAAACCCAACTTTCTGCCACCCGTTTTCTCCAATCTCTCGTCTTTCTATCTCAAAACCATAGTTGTCTGTTTCTGTCGCTGTGATCCACTTCAACTGGGCACTCATCTTCTGAGCAACCGCTGCAAAGGAAATCAATTCAACGGGAAGAGGCGAATTAGCAGTGAGATTTGATTCAACGTAAAAATCGAGAGAGTTATCATCACCATCATAACCATTTGCGCTTCCATAAACGTTTGTCCCTGCGTTACTTTTTCTTCTGATGCTTGACGTATTGCTTGGTGCGTAAGCATACCCTGTTCCTTCGTAGGCATTTGCAGAAGAACCATAACCAACAAAATCAATCACCGATGATCCAGAAGGAGCCTGAACCGTAAAAGCCGTCGTTGAATTGGATAATACGACTTTTCCCGCAGTGCCATTCATATTAATTGAACCAGTTACTATTGGAGTATGAGGAAGTACCGTCCCAACAGCACCACCGGTCCCTTCTTGAATGAGGTAATAACTGTTTGCCAAGATACTTCCACTTAAATTAGTTACCTGCCAGGTCGTCGTCGTCGATGCAGCGGAATTATATTGCACAGACCAACCTGTTAAATCTATCGAAGAAATAGTCGGATTATATAACACAATATAATCGTTCGTATATGGTGCACCAGAATTTCCGCCACCGCCATATATCTCAGCGATCACGACATGATTGGCAACAGGAATATTCAAGCATGAAATACTACCTGACACCGCACTCGTTAATCCGGACGCTGCGGCTGTTATGACAAATGATTCCACAGTGTTATAGGCAACGTCAGACCATGAATAAACACCGGATGACATTGATTGTGTCAGACTTGTTGCTGAAGTAAGTGTTCCTGTTCCGGTTGTTCTAGTTAATGTTATGGAATGAACAGCGTCAAGATCCGTATTATTATTTATATCCGTGGCTTTTATTTCAACAATAAAAGGCACGTTTATATAAACACTGGCAGGCGGTTTATTTGTGGTATTGACTAACCGAGTTGCAGTGACTTCAATTTTATTATTATCTCCAATAATTGAACTTGCGGCCCCGCCCGCATTCGAAGTAGCAAACAGTGAGCCGGTTAAATCAGCAGCAGCACCGCTCACTGTTAATTGAATTTTTTGATTGTCGGTTACAGTAGTATTTAAACTCACTCGTATGCTAAAATCCTTTGTGCCTCCATCGACTGCAGATATCGCAAAGCCGGAGAATGTGACCGAAGAAGCTCCCGCTGCTTCTGTTCCAACTTCTGTTGCCCCGTCATATAAAGCAATTCTCCGTATAAAAGAAAAATTAGTAATATTAAATGTGATGGAATTTAAGATTGTTCCGAACGAATCTCTCTCAGCGGATGCACCGCCATCACGGATCGTGAACTGAGCAATTTCAATATCACTGCTTCCGCCGACTATATCCGTCGCCTGGTAATTCTCGTAAGCAATATTTGTAGGATACGTGAAACCTGTATTTTCAATAATATCAGAAGTGTTTATATTTATCCCCGTACCGCTAAGAGCAATATTCTGTGTTATCGCACCAGTACTAGCATTTGTTATATTGACTGACTTCACTCCAGTATTCAAAGGAGAAAACCGTACATAAATTGTTGTGGTCGAAACGATCCCGCCGGCTTGAGTTAATGTGATTGGATTTGTTGAAAATCCCGAGCCGCTTGTCTGCGAAATTTCAAAATCTGTTGGAGAAGTGACAATGATATCATCGGTAAGATTTGTTCCTGAAATTGTGTAAGACTGTTCTGCAGAATGATTGCCTACAATAATATTTCCGAAGGAAGAAAGTGTCCCAACAGTCGATATCACTGGAGCCGAAGAATTTGTCACAGTTCCACCAATTGTAAGACCATTTTGACCGGAAGTTGACGAGTAGAATCCCCACCCACCAGTTGTCGTTTGTCCGCTTGCATAATAACGAATCGTAATAGTCGTACCAGCAGCAACATTTTGTAATGCAGTGATTCCAGATAAATCGATTTGAGCCATCGTTAACGGAACTGATCCAGAAAGGTTGAAGGATGAACTTATCAAGGTGAAGTTCGTTCCATCTACGCTATAGGCGAATTGGGATGTCACTCCTGAAGAACCTACAAATGTTTGTGTACCGCTATATTTTGCATCGATTGTCAAGAGAGAAACGGCATATCCTGAAACAGCTGTCAGTGTGATTTGAAAATAATCTGTGTTCGAAGAAGAAATGCCTTCATTTTTGAATCCCGTGGTTCTGAAAGAATTACTCGCGTTACTCCAAGACGCGGCAGCTCCGCGAGTAATATTGTTCGCCCCTGAAGTTGAAACTAAATGAGCATCAAATGTCGTCGCCGCATATGTTGGAAGCGAGGTGGTTCCCGCACCTGTAAAATCCCAAGCAGCAATCTGACCCCATGCCGTCGCAGTTCCGCCAATCAAGCAGAATATAGCAACCATGGCCGTTAGCACATGTGTCTTTGTTTTCATGATATCCTCCCGAAAAATATTGTTTGTGGTAGTTAATTAAGTGAAGAAATATTTTGCGCACATTATCCCATCGTACCGTACGCTAAGGCACTCCATTTCAGAACGCAGGAGGGCCTTCTCGCTTTTTTTCCGATAGCGAATTGTGAAAAATGGATGTGAAAATATTTTATGCCGTTAATGTGTACATCCTTCAAGCCTCCTTGCGGATGTACGGTACTTCTTGAATCTTATAAGCCTCGGAACACTCCCTTCCCGTAAATCAATAACATCTTATCGGGATCTTCATATACGAAGGAAAAATATAATAAGTTTTCTCAAAGTGTCAACTATTTTTTTAATTTACGAAAGCCTAAGTGTTGTACCGCATCGGCTACTTCTTCCATCGAAATTTCTTTCATGCATCGAAAATGCCCTTCAGGGCAGGTTTTGCTGCCTATATGAGAACACGGCCTGCAATACAAATCCTTCCGTTCTAGGACGATGTGTTCGTTGCCTACCGGAAAGAAGCCGAATTCACGAACTGTCGGACCAAAGATCGCTACTACCTTTTTCTTCATTGCAGATGCAATATGCATCAGACCAGAATCGTTCGTCACGATGAGAGTGCATGCTTCCATCACAACCGCGCTTTCCAGCAGCGATAATTCACCGCTGAGATCTGTTGCACTGCCTTCCCCCCCTAATGAATTTATTACATAAGCGATGGAAGAACATTTTTCTTTATCTTGAGATCCGCCAAAGAGAAGTATCTTTGCGTTAAAATCCTTCGATAACTTAATACCCAATTTTTCGAAACGCTCTTGCGGCCAGCACTTGGTTGTGTGCTTTGCTGAAGGACAAAAGCCGATCATCGTGCCAGACTGATGAATTTCCATCTTTTTCATTTTGGCTGCCGCTTGGGCACGGATCTCATCTGAAATATACAACTCAAGACCTTTACCATCATTTTCAATCCCATACTTTTGTACAGGCTCTATGTATCGATCGACAACCGAGACCACACTTCGATAGAAATTCTTTTTCAATCGAATGAGTAACATTCTAGCAACTATCCGCTTATAGATAACGACAATATCATTCGCCCCCAGTATCCATCGAAGATACCGACTTCGTAAACTATTATGGATATCTATGACAAGATCGTAGTGCCCCGCACGAAGTTGATGTTTAAGCTTACGCAGCCCGGACAATCCAGTCTTTGCATCAAATTCATATATGTGATTGAGATTTTTATTATGTCGGACGAGTTCAGCGTATTCCTTCCGCACCACAAAATCTATCTGAGAAGTTGGTAAGCGAGAGTGAAGCACGCGTAGTAACGGCGCAGCGAGTACAATATCGCCTATGGAGCTGAATCGAATGATGAGTATTTTTTGAGGAATAAGCATGCCGTGGAGAAAATACAATGTTTTTGATGGAGGTGCAAACTTTCATCTTCTGAATTGCTACTATCGGCACAATTGAATATTTTTTGATATTCTTTTTTACGTTAATTATGTTTCTTGAATATCGCCGATTTTTTCTGCATTTTAATTCTATAACCGTTTTTCCTTGATAGTTGGAAAGTTTTTTTAAGAAAAGCGATAAGATGACACTTATTTATCCTGCAATCGAAATCAGTCACAAATGCTGTGTCGAATTTGTTCATGGCATTTCGGGATCAGAACATATATACTCTGTCGATCCGGTTCAATTGGCTGTGATGTGGCGAGGTGAGAACGCCAAGACACTTCACGTGGTCGATTTGGATGGAATTGCTGAAGGACGAATTGTGAACGAAGATGTGATCCGGAGAATGGTGAAAGCGGTTGATATCCCCATTCAAATGGGCGGCGGATTACGATCGTATGAGGAAATTAAAAAAGTACTAGACCTCGGTGTTTACCGCGTCTCAATTGCTACTGCAGCCGTGGAACAGCCTGGTTTAATCGAGCGCCTATTAAAAGAATTCGGCACTCGGAAAATTGACATTGCTATCATCTCGGAAGGTGGAAAAGTCTCCATCAAAGGCGGCGCAACGCCAACAGAAATCTCGCCGCTTGAGCTTGCATTGAAAATGGTGCGCATCGGTGTATCACGAATTCTCTACGGTGAGCGTGAAGACGGTGATATGGACAAATCATTGCCATACGATACACTGAAGGAACTTGCGATAAAGACCAGAGTTCGAATCACAGCCCGCGGAGGCGTTTCCGACTATAAAGATCTTATGCGCATTCAGGAACTGGAAAAATACGGCGTTGATTCGGTCGTTATTGGGAAGCCATTGTACGAAAATCGTTTTCCATGTCAGGCACTTTGGCGTATAAACGAATTAGCGCTCACGGATCTTGGACCAACACGAAGAGTATAAATGACCATCACAATTATCGGACATCTCTGCAAAGACATCGTCCATTTACCCGGCGAAAAAGATATACAAGAGGAATCATTTGGCGGAATAATGTTCACATTACTTACTCTTGCCAATTTGATGAGTGAAAGGGACTGTATTCAGCCGGTTTTTGGAGTTGGACAAGCTGACTATGAAGCATTGATGGAACAATTAAAACCGTACAAAAATATTGATGTAAGCGGGATTTTTAAATTCAAAGGTCCCACGAATCAGGTACAGCTCTTCTATCAGAATGACGGTCAGACACGAATTGAATGTTCAAAAAATATTTCTGCCCCGATTCCATTCAATCGCATCAAACCGTACTTAGATGGTGATGGTGTGCTGATTAATATGATTTCGGGAGCGGACATCACACTTGAAACGCTGGGATATATTCGGATGGAAACTCGCGAGCAAGGTATTCCGATCCATTTTGATTTCCATTCACTCACACTTGGTACAGACCAGGAATTTAAGCGCTTCCGCCGTCCCATTACCGATTGGCGGCGATGGTGCTTCATGCTGAATTCGATTCAGATGAGTGAAGAAGAAGCGCTCGGATTATCAGCAGAGCGATACGACGAGAAAACGCTTACCAATCATATGATGCCACTCATGGTCGAGACACTTCTCATTACACGAAGCGAGCGCGGAGTAACTGTGATTGTACAGGATATCCATAAGAAACTGACGCACAAGGACATAGTCGGTGTTTCTTTCGGCACTGCAATAGATGCGACTGGATGCGGCGATGTATTCGGTGCGGCATTTTTATATCAATATCTAAAGTCCAAAGACAGTTTTATTGCTGCAGAGTTTGCAAATAAAACCGCCGCTCTGAATGCAACATTCAAAGGTACAAAGGAGCTGGAAGGATTGCGCGTGAAATTGGAACAACTTGGAATTATTCCTTCTAAACCGGCAACGAATGGAAAGAACACCAACGGCATTCGGTAGCCGAGGAGATTGGTACTATGATTCTCAAAGAGCGAATTGAATTATACTATCCGCAAGATATTGACAAAATAGACCGGCATGAGGCGATTCAGACTTTCAATGAGTTTAAATTCTTTTTGAACAACGGAGATATCCGTGCTGCATCACCTTCAGTGAACGAAAAAAATAAATCTGGATGGATTGTTCATGACTGGGTGAAGAAAGGAATTTTGCTCGGCTTCCGGCTTGGTGAACTTGCAGATGTATCAATAAACGAGCATTTTAAATTTTTTGACAAGAGTACATATCCGCTCAAGAAACTTACGCTCGAACATCAAGTGCGAATCGTGCCAGGAGGATCATCTATTCGCGATGGAGCGTACGTGGCACCGGGTGTGGTGATTATGCCTCCAGCGTACATTAATGTGGGCGCGTATGTGGATAGTGACACTATGATTGATTCTCACTCGCTGGTCGGATCATGCGTACAAATTGGCAAGCACGTTCACGTAAGCGCCGCCGCACAACTAGGCGGTATGATGGAACCGATCGGCGAACTGCCCGTTATCGTTGAAGATGATGTGTTCATCGGCGGGAACACTGGCATTTTTGAAGGTACCATTATCAAACAACGAGCAGTTATTGCCGCGGGTGTGATTCTCACTGGCTCCACTCCTGTCTATGATTTAGTGAATGAAACTATTTATCGCCGGACAAAAGATGCACCTCTCATCATTCCTGAAAGTGCAGTCGTCGTTCCCGGCAGCCGCGCCATCGATACGCCCTTTGCAAAAAATAATCATCTCGCGCTCTCTACACCAATCATTATAAAGTATCGTGACAGCAAATCAGATGCGGCGACTGCATTGGAAGAAAGTCTTCGATGAAACGTATTCTAATCTGCGGCGCAAACGGATTACTCGGCCAGCGTCTTTCACTCATGCTGAGCACACAAAATGATTATGAAGTTTTAAACACCTCAGTTGAACGCTCGTATGTGTTCGACAACAAATTATTTGATTACAACCAGCTCGATATAACGAATCGCAGTGATGTGAAAAGCCTTATATCGAGTTTCCAGCCGAATGTAATTTTAAATGCAGCAGGCGCCACCAATGTCGATTGGTGCGAATCGAACCGTGAAGAGGCATGGAAAGTCAATGTCACTGCCGTTGAAAATCTTGCAGATGCATCGCGTAAGGTTGCTGCTCAACTTATTCATGTTTCTACAGATTATATATTCGACGGTAAAAACGGTCCGTACGATGAAACAGCGAAGCCTCATCCTCTAGGATATTATGGTAAGACGAAACTCGCCAGCGAGAATGCGATCCGAAGTGCGACGATTCAACATACGATTGTACGAACACTTGTTTTGTATGGCAGCGGAATCGGCGTGAAAACGAACTTTGCCCTTTGGGTTGTCAATAGTTTGAAAGCCGGAAAACAAATTCAAGTTGTTGACGACCAGTTTGGCAATCCGACGTTTGTTGGCGATTTGGCAATCGCAATGATTAAAGCATTTGAGCTGAACCGCGAAGGTATTTTTCATGTCGGCGGCGGCGATCAATTGAGCCGTTACGATTTTGCGCTACAAGCAGCTGAAGTATTCAACCTCGATGCTTCATTGATTAAGCGGATCAAGACGATCGATCTTCTACAAGCTTCACCGCGTCCAATGGTATCCGGTTTCATAACATTGAAAGCCGAAACTCAGCTTGGCATGCGTTTCCTCACCGTAAAAGAAGGATTGACGCTGCTCAAACATGAACTTCGATGCAACGGCAGAAATTGAATAATAAAGGTAACGACGATTATGCTAGACTTGAAATTTATTCGTGAGAACCGCGACCTCGTGCGCAATGGCGCCGAAGCAAAAGGCATTACTATTAATCTTGACGAAATTTTTATTCTTGACGACAAACGCCGCGCTCTTATACAAGAAGGTGATGCGCTTAAAGCGAAACGTAATCTGGTTTCCGCCCAAGTCGGCAAAATAAAGAAACAGGGCGGAGATGCAAGTGCAGTCATCGCAGAGATGGAATCGGTGAAGGATAGAATTCAAGAAATAGATCCTGAAATACGTGATAGAGAGACGAAGTTGAATTCTCTTCTTCTTACTGTGCCCAATATCCCGCATCCATCAGTACCAATTGGAAAAACTCCGGCAGAGAACAAGGAGATTTTCCGGTGGGGCGAGATGCTCAAAACTGACTTTCCTTTAAAGCCGCATTGGGAATTGACGGAAAAGCTGAGCATCGTCGATTTCGATCGAGGTGCAAAAGTTTCCGGTGCAGGATTTCCTTTCTATGTTGGTAAAGGCGCAACACTGGAACGCGCACTCATCAACTTTTTCCTCGATCAAGCAACCGAACGCGGATATACAGAAATTATGCCGCCCATCGTCGTGAATGAAGACAGCGCTCGAGGCACCGGACAAATTCCAGATAAAGAAGATTTGATGTATATCGTCGAACGGGATAAGCTCTATATGATTCCGACAGCAGAAGTTCCTGTAACAAACTTCCATCGAGAAGAACAAATACACGAAAAAGATTTACCGGTTCGCTATGCTGCGTATACTCCTTGCTTCCGGCGCGAAGCCGGATCATACGGAAAAGATGTGCGCGGCCTCAATCGTCTTCATCAATTTGATAAAGTGGAATTGGTAAAGTTTGTTCATCCATCAACATCGTACGACGAGTTGGAATCACTGCGGCAAGATGCAGAACACCTCCTCCAGCTCCTCGGTCTTCCCTACCACACACTTCTCATGTGCACAGGTGATATGGGATTTACACAGGCGAAAAAATACGATCTTGAAGTATGGGCGCCTGGTCAGCAAAAATGGTTAGAAGTGTCATCGTGCAGCAACTTTGAATCGTTTCAGGCACGGCGAATGAATATAAAATTCCGACCGGGGAACGGCGGAAAGCCCGAAATTGTTCACACATTGAACGGATCGGGTCTGGCACTTCCACGAGTCGTTGCTGCACTTATTGAGCACTATCAAACACCGGAAGGGAAAGTTATTATTCCAAAAGTGCTTCATCCGTATACAAAGTTTGAAGTGATTGGATGAGTGAGCATTTCCAATTGCGAATTTTCAATTTTGAATTTTTACTTTTTCATTTTAACTTTTAACGTGAATGCGGCCGCTCCTTCGTCTTAAACCATATCTGATTCGCTACAAAAAGACTCTCCTCTTCGGATTGCTGACGGTCATAGGAAGCAACGTTTTTACGGTCGTCCAGCCTATGTTCCTTGGTAAAGCTGTTGATGAATTGAAGCGAGGTATCGAATCGCGCACACTCGTCTCCGGCGACCTGCTGATGTGGGCCGGACTTATTGTCGGCTTCTCCCTCATCGCTGGCATATTTACATTCCTGACTCGTCAAACCATTATCGTTACTTCACGACATATTGAATTCGATTTGCGGAACGATCTTCTTTCGCATCTCCAGAAATTGTCCTATTCCTATTTCCAAAATAAACCAACCGGCGACTTGATGGCGCATGCCACGAACGACATTAGTGCGGTGCGTAACGTCGTCGGCCCTGGTATCATGTATCCATCCGATACATTCATGACGCTGTCGTTTGTCCTGATTATGATGTTTATGAATGATTGGCAGCTTACGCTTCTTGTGCTCATTCCCATGCCGCTCGTGTCCTATGTCGTCTACCGGTTAGGAAAACTCGTGAATAAAATTTTCACAGATCGTCAGGAACAATTTTCATTACTCACAACACGCGCACAGGAAACTCTCTCCGGCGTTCGTATTGTCAAAGCATACGTGCGCGAAGAATATGAAGAAGAACGGTTCCGAAAACTGAGCTGGGAGTATTTGAAAAAGAACCTCGTGCTTGCACAGGTGCAATCGATTATGTGGCCGATGATGTTCGTCCTTGTTGGTTTATCGCTCGTTATAGCCATCTACTTTGGCGGACTCAAAGTAATTGACGGACGAATGACCATCGGAACATTGACGGCATTTACAGCATATCTGGGTATGCTCATTTGGCCGATGATTGCTTTTGGATGGGTAACAAATATTTTGCAGCAAGGCGCCGCTTCCATGGGCCGCTTAGCTGCAATTTTTGATACCGAGCCGGAAATAAAAGATACCGAAACGACAGATCATTCCATCGACCATATTGATGGCAACATAGAATTTCGATCCATTTCCTTCACTCATAAGAATGCTGCACAACCGACGCTGAAGAACATCAATCTCAAGATTGACTCCGGGATGACAGTCGCAGTTGTCGGATATACAGGTACGGGAAAATCGACGCTGGTCAATCTTCTTCCGCGCCTCTACGATATCACTCGCGGTGAATTGCTCATCGACGGGAACGATATCCGGACAGTTCCTCTTGAAGTGCTTCGTTCCAACATCGGATTTGTACCACAGGAAACATTTCTTTTCTCTGAAACGATTGCCGAAAACATTCGATATGGTGTGGATAATTTCGTTGAGGAAGATTTAAAATCGGCGGCAGAGATTTCACAAATTGCCAAAGACGTGCTGGAATTTCCAAAACAATTCGATACAGCCATTGGTGAACGGGGCATTACACTTTCCGGCGGACAGAAACAGCGCACAAGCATTGCCCGCGCCATTATGCGCCAACCCAAAATATTAATTCTGGACGATGCGCTTTCTGCTGTTGATACGTACACAGAAGAAAGAATTCTCCAGCGCCTCCACGATTTTATGAAGGGCAGAACTAGCATCATCATCAGTCATCGCATTTCAACGGTGAAGGATGCCGATTTAATCATCGTGCTTCAAAACGGAGAAATTGTGGAACGCGGTACACACGATGAACTGGTAGCACTCAATGGAATCTATTCGGAACTGCACACAAAACAGTTACTCGAACAAGAACTGGAGACAATGTAAATAACAAGTTAAAAGTTAAAAGGAAAAAGAAAAAAGAATATGTATGGCAGATAAACCAATGGATATTCGTGAACGAACTTTTCAATTTGGACTTGAAATCATTCAGTTCATTGAGAAGATTCCACACACACGGACTGGGAATTCAATTGCAAATCAACTGATCCGATCCGGTACTTCCATAGGCGCCAATGCACAGGAAGCTCTTGCGGCAAGTAGCAAAGCCGACTTCATTTATAAAACCAATATTGCACTTCGTGAAGCGAGAGAAACACAATATTGGATACGACTGTTAATGGAATCAAAATTAATCATTGATAAAGAGATAGAGACTCTCTTCCAAGAGTCAGATGAAATCACAAGAATTCTCGGTGCAATTGTTAGCACAGCACGAGGGAAGCGTAAGATACGATGAACAATAGTTCACTTTTTCTTTTGAATTTTTGTTTCTTACTTTTTCCTTTTTACTTGTCACTTTAGACTTGAATTATGCAAGAAGAAGAAGTCTTAGGTAAAGCATACGATGCCCGCCTCATGCGGCGGCTCATTAAATATTTGAAGCCGTATCGCTGGCATGTTGCGCTTGGCATTGTGCTTAGTTTACTGGTCAGCGCTATGGAAGCGGTGCGCCCGTACTTCACAAAAATTGCTGTGGATACGAACATTGTACAAGGTGATAGACACGGCTTGCTTGTCACAATGCTGGTGTTTCTCGCAATTATGATTGTGCGCGGTTTCGTCCAATATGCCAACGCGTACTTAACACAATGGATTGGGCAGCGTACAATTTTTGATCTTCGGATGGAAGTCTATCGACATCTTCAGAAACTTTCGCTTAAGTTTTACGACCACAATCCCATCGGCAGACTCATCACCCGCGTGACAAACGATGTGGAAGTACTGAACGAAATGTTCTCCTCCGGCATTGTCATGGTTTTCAGCGATGTTTTTACTATCGCAGGGATTTTTTATTTTATGTTTTCCATGAATTGGAAGTTAGCATTTGTCACATTGAGCGTGCTGCCGTTTCTTTTTTATGGCACATTTCTTTTTCGCAAAAAAGCCCGAGAAACCTACCGCGATGTCCGTATTCAAATAGCCCGCATCAACACATTCATGCAGGAGCACATCACCGGTATGCTTGTGGATCAAATTTTTAATCGTGAAAAAAAGTCGTATTCAAAGTTTTCAGACATCAATGCTGCACATCGCGATGCAAATATCCGCTCAATTTTCTACTATGCTGTTTTTTATCCGGGCGTTGATCTCATCGGTGCAGTAGCGGTGGGACTCATTATCTGGTATGCGGGGCGAAATGCGCTGGAAGGTGTCGTCACGGTCGGAACAGTGATGGCATTTGTGCAATTCAACGAGATGTTCTGGCGCCCCATCCGCGATCTTTCTGAAAAATACAACATCCTTCAGACTGCAATGGCATCTTCAGAAAGACTCTTTCAATTGTTGGATGACAAAACAGTTCTGAACATTCCGTCGGTACTCCTCCCGTTGAAGCATGTCCGCGGCGACATCGAATTTCGCAATGTCTCTTTTGCGTATAATCCTCCGGCAGATAATGAGCATGCAGCTCAATGGATTCTAAAAAATATTTCCTTCAGTATTAAGCAAGGACAGACGGTAGCAATCGTCGGACATACCGGCGCAGGCAAAACGACCATTATCAACTTGTTAAGCCGGTTCTACGATATTCAGCAAGGTGAGATTTTGATTGACGGCATCAATATTCAGCATGTCAGTCCGAAAGATTTGCGCAAACATATTGCCGTCGTACTGCAGGATGTATTTTTATTTTCCGGCGATATTCAGAACAACATTCACCTTGGCGATGAAACAATTCCCATCGAACGCGTCAAAGCAGCCGCGCGTTTGGTTGGCGCGCATCGGTTCATTGATGCCTTGCCGAATACCTATGCTGCAGAAGTAAAAGAGCGTGGTGCCACACTTTCCGTCGGGCAGAAACAATTGCTCTCCTTCGCACGCGCACTGGCTTTCAATCCACGGATTCTTATACTGGATGAAGCGACTTCAAGCGTTGATACCGAAACCGAACAATTGATTCAGCACGCAATTAAAAAAATGCTTCAAGGACGAACATCGATCGTCATTGCACACCGCCTCTCGACTATCCAAAGCGCAGATAAGATTATTGTTTTACATAAAGGTGAAATCCGCGAGATGGGCACTCATCAAGAATTGCTTGCGCTGAACGGCATCTATCGGAAGCTCTACGAGCTTCAGTATAAAGATCAAGAAATCAAAACTAATTGAGATCCAAGAATTGATACAAGATTCCCACTTATCTGATGGTACATTCGTTGTAGTAGATGTTGAAACAACTGGTCTGAATCCGATAGAAGATCGAATTACTGAAATTGCAATGATGAAAGTTAAGAACGGCGTTCTGTTAGATGAATTTTCAACATTGATTAATCCATTGGTTTCCATCCCTGCTTCTATCACAAATCTAACAGGGATCGATAACTTGATGGTTGCAGATGCACCAACCGCGAGAGAAGTAGCTCCAACGATTGCAGATTTTTTAGGCAATGCAATTTTCGTTGCGCATAATGCACAATTCGATTGGGGTTTTGTTTCTCAAACCACAATGCGCGAGCGCGGAATTGAACTTAATAATTCGCAGTTATGCACAGTCAAACTGAGCCGCATAATTTTGCCGCATTTGCCCAGTAAATCTCTTGGTCCGGTAACCACAGCATTGAATATTACCATTCCCGAACGTCATCGCGCTTCCGGCGACGCGTACGCTACTGCGCTTGTACTCGTTAAATTTATTTCCTACGTTCAACGCAAGCATGATATTCATCTCGTAAGCGAACTGCTCCGTTTTCAGAACGGTTGGTCACCTGTGCCTTCAAAATAGAACTGCCCGTCTTTCTCTCTCTATCGAGAAAAACGGGCAGTCATTCCTTCTTCTAGAATCAAATGATTGCGGCTATGCAGCGCGTACTATTTAATGAACTGCATCTTTTTCACCTGTATAAATTCTCCTGAAATGAGCTTGTAGAAGTACAACCCGCTAGTCATATTCGAACCATTCCATTGAACGGTATAACGCCCGGTAAGTTTTACATCATTGACCAACGTAGCAATTTCCTGTCCCAGCATATTATAAATTTTCAATGTTGTGAATCCTGTTTTTGGCAAATCGAATTTAATCGTAGTACTGGGATTAAATGGATTTGGAAAATTTTGGTTGAGAGCATAGCTTGTTGGGATTGTCGATTGATCCCTCGATACTCCTGCTATCGTTGTTTGAACAGCAACGGTATCCGAGTAGGCGCTTTCATTATTAGAAAGATCGATTGCAGATATTTTAAATCGATATGTAGTGCCGCCGGTTAATCCTGTAAGATATGCAGTATCGAGTGTCGAAACAGAAACAGGAGAAGGTCCTTCATTTGCCTCTGTTCCAGCGAAGCTGAAATCAGATGAATAATAGATTTTATATCCAGCGAGATCTTTTTCTGCATTTTGTGTCCATGTCAGCATCACCTTACTATTCACCTGCATGGTCAAAGTCAGCCCCGTCGGCTTGGCAGGTGGAATGATATCCGGTACAAGGATAGCACGATTGACATCTTTTGAAACAACATTGGTACCGCTAATACTGATTGTGTAAAGGTTCAATCCGGATGAATCTTTCTTTGCATTGATTTTCCAATCGAGTCCTAACGTGGTTTGCGCGGCCAGTGAGGCGATGGTTGTATCTACTGAGCCTGAATCAGCTTCGAGTCCATTAAAAAGTAACAGTTGAATATGGACTCCGTCAGCACTCACTGTCCCTGTATTAAAAATATCTGCATGAACAGTAAATGGGTTTGGTGTAAGAACGGAACCAAGAAGTTCAAGAGCCTCAGGTGCAGTGACGTACACAGAAAGCGGCGGAAGCAGATCTTGATTCGATTTCAGAGGCCTGAATGAAGTATTGTTCGATTCATTCGATTCAGAAATTGAATTGTTTGGATCTACCCTGACATAAATATTATGATACTTCGCATTCACCGGAACGATATAAGAAATCGTCTTTGTATAGTTTCCTCCCGCAGGAATCAAGGGAGCAACAAAGCTTCCAATGGAAGGCGGTGTTCCTGCATCAGGATTTCCATCGTACAGCACAACAAGAACATCGGAAACATCCAGTGTTCCATAATTGTAGACGGTGACACCAATTTGAATTTTATCGCCGCTGCGATAGACGCTGTCCGGGGGTGTAAAAGAGATATCACTTTGTGATATAGCGAGGTCAGGTAAATTTAATGCATACCCTAACGGCATAAAATCAGCTCCTGCACTACCGTTACATTGTAAAACTGAAACTCTTCCTGTTCCCTCAATTCTGTAGACATTGTTGCCATAATTTGAATTAAAGATATATCCTTTACCGGATTGTAGAAGAGTATCGGCAACGAGAGACGGAGATGTGTACGGATATGTAGTATCTCCTAAGAGCGTGACTTTTACTCGGTTATTATCATCATATGAAGAAATTGAAATAGTGCTTGCAATAGCTGGAATAACATATGCTCTGCCGGTATTTGTACCTGTCGAATCCGCACTGCGTGCCATATAATAATAACTACCTGTCCATCCGGCAAATGGTATATTCGCTGCAGTCACCGTGCCGGTTGAAACAATTTTCCAAAATGTATCCTGGTAAATACCAATTGTTTTTACTTGCCAGAGGCCAAGTGTCGCATCAGCAATCGTATCTCCCGTTGCAAGATTGGTTATCAGAACATGATTATTTTCAGCATAAGAAGTTACCGTAATTGAGTTTTCCCAGTAATATCCAGAAAACCCATAGAAGAGCGTACCTGCAAAATTGCCATTTGAAGAAGGCACGTAATAATCTTGATCGGTGTAGGAAAGGACAGAGACAGGTTTATTGCTGGTGACTTGCAAAGCTTGTCGTTCTATACTTGCAACATTCGGAAAATCTAGATACTGGCCGTCATTAAGAGAACCTGCATAAACAAATGCTCCTGTCTGTAGATTTTTTATAGTATATTGAGTGCCATCTTCATAAGCGAACACGATGAAATGCGGATCAAAACCGCCTCCTAACATCATCCATGTATTGAACTTTGTGCTCACACCGCGACCACTCTCATTAAGGGCAAAATATCCATTCACATAATTTGTAATTGCATCTCCAATGAGAACAGAAAATGTTTTGTTCCCACTAATGGAGTAAATGCCAGTTCCGGGAGAAATAGAATACAAAGTATCTGCTCGCATCCAGGCAACCCCTACGGTGTCTCCAATACTATTTGTGATGATCACATCAGTACTGTCGAAATAGGAAAATATAGTAATGTCACTAAATGTATATGTGGTGGTGGTATATTGTACTGTATTTGTACGCGCACTTCTTGTCGCCTTTGTTATTTTCTTAAGGCTGGATGGTACACTGTTTTTTAAATGGCTTACTGTTCCAGCAGGAGCGCCCGCCATTTGTGAAGATTGTTGTGCGAATGTAATTGTAGATACTGAATAAAATGTTAGCACAACAATACAGACCACGGTAAACCGAAAAGCTGTAGAGGAATAATTCATAGTACCCCCGTGACGAAATGGATAGTTTGTTGGATTTAATCTTTGCCAAATGATAACAAACGCATGTACGAATGTCAATGATGAAGTTATAGATCTAACTCTTTTTTAGGGAATTTTAACGTACATCACAAAGAATGTGCGATCATCTGACAACTATGCTAACAATTGCATTTCGGAATTACGCCTTTTGGGGATACAAAGAGCCTTTTAAAAGTCTTTTTTTGAATTTACCCATCAAGTAAAAAGCTTAACGCGTCTTATTCTTTTCCTTCCACCTCCAATTGTAGAATCTTCAAGGATATAACTCTCAATAACCTCGATTCTTGGCTGTAATCAATGATATGCCTACGGTACCCGCCTTGTGCCACTTTCTGGAAGAAAGAATAAAGGAGTGAGACAAAAGTCTCAAGGAGGATACAATGGAAGCAGCAACAAGTGGTATCAACATAATCCCGTTCATACCGTCAACCGCACAGGCAGCACGATCGGTCATGCTGTCAAACAGGCAAAATTTTCCGAATAATAGTCTGCGCAATGCCACAAAGATTTTTACATCCATCTGGGAGAACTCAAATGAAGGAATGAGGCTAACAGATGGCAATGGAATTATCGTTGCTATCAATCCAGCATTTTGCCGGCTTGTAGGAAGGAACTCTGAAGAACTGGTCGGTCACCTCTTTACCAGTATTTACGCCGACGTGGAAAACCGTGAGAAGATGATTCGCAACTATGAATCACACTTCAAAGAGCGCCAAGCAGAATCGCACTATGAACGAAGATTAGTACTATGGACAAACCACACCATCAATGTTGAAATTAATGATTCCTATATAGAGACAGATGATGGACGCGTATTACTGCTTTCACGATTTCGCGATATCACCATCGAAAAACTCACTCAAAATGCCCTTACAGAAAGCGAATCGAAATACCGCGGCCTCTTTGCAAACTCGGTGATGCCGATGTTTCAAAGCAGTGTCGATGGAAAATTAATGAATGCTAATCGCGCTATGCTGAAACTGCTTGGGTACAACAATTTCTTTGAACTTGCAGATCTTGATATCGCTAGTGACATCTATGGTAATTCCGATGAACGTCAAACAGTAACAGAGACCCTGCAGAAAAAAGGATATGTTGTCAATGCCGAATTGAGCCTGAAAAGAAAAAGTGGAAAAATTCTTACCGTGCTGGAAAACGCCCGTACCTTACATGATGAAAACGGAAAAGTGATCGGCTATGAAGGTGTATTAGAAGATATCACTGCCCGCAAAGCGATGGAAAAGAAATTGCAGGAATATGTCTGGGCGCTGGAAAAATCCAAGAATGCATTAGCTGAATTAAATGCGAAGAAAGACAAACTGTTTTCAATCCTCTCACACGATCTTCGCTCTCCATTCAGCAGCATCCTGGGATTCTGCGATATCCTTTTAAAAGAAAATGATCAACTCACATCTGAAGACCGAGTACAATTTGTCGCGTATATACAAGAAGGAGCTCAGGATCAACTTGCATTGGTCAATAAGCTGCTTGATTGGTCGCGTTTAGAATCCGGACATACACGACTTGAACAAACAGAAATCGATTTGCAGGATATCGCTAAAAAGAGTGTTAACTCTCTCTTGGGGCTTGCACATCAGAAACAAGTGAAACTGCAATCAACATTGCCGGCAAATATAGCGGTACGCGGCGATAGGCATATGCTGGGACAAGTGTTTGGAAATCTCATCGGTAATTCTCTCAAGTTCACACCAGCAGGCGGTGCAATCACTGTAGAATTAATCGAAGAACAGGACGATCAATGGGTTATTGGAGTTCGCGATACGGGTATCGGTATACCTGAAGAAGATGTACACAAGCTGTTCAAGATCGAAGAGAAATATACTCGTAAAGGATTACAGGGTGAAAAAGGAACTGGACTTGGTTTACCGGTTGTTCACGAAATTGTTTCGAAACATAATGGCACGATTGAAGTAAAAAGTCATTCCGGCACTGGAACACTCTTCCTTATTACTCTTCCTAAAAGCCGGCCCGGAACATGCGAGAACATTCTCGTCGTTGATGATGAACACGGGATGCGGATGTTGCACACACGATATATCAAGCGAATGCTGCCAGATGCAAATATTCTGCACGCATCGGATGGCGCAGAGGCGTTGCAACTCGCACGCGACTTTAATCCGAAATTGATTATTTCTGATAATGATATGCCAGACATGAATGGCGAAGAAATGGTTCGCACATTGAAATCAGATCCGATGACTGCCAACATTCCAATCATTATCGTCACCGGACAAGATTCCGATGCAAATCGCGAAGCACTAAAGCAATACGGTGCATATGCTGTATTAACGAAACCAATCACACCGGAACAACTTGCTGAAATATTAGAAAATATCGAAGCTGGCGAGGTTACTATAACTCTTTAATAATATATGTCTTCCTCTCAAGCCTTTCCATGGAAGCCTCCTCAAGAATAATCTTGATCCATGGAAAGGCTCCTCCTTTCATGTTCAATACAACGTTACAAATTGTTACGGTTATACAATTCAGAAATAGGGCTCACTGGACTTGCTGAATTTGCCAAGAGTTCTCCATCCGACGGTACACGAGAAAACCTATTATAAACGCAGGAAATAGCACTCGTATAACGCGTCTTAAAACGATTTATACTAACCGTAGAAGATTTATTCCTGGAAGAAGCCATGCATAAAGTAGCCAGAGGGAGAAACCAACGGAGAGAGGAATTGAAATGTTGTCGTCAATTTTAACAGAAAGTGCCTCGACGACAGTACCGATTGCTGCTGCTATGAAGCCGATGAAGTATTCCATGGGAAGCTGGTCAATCTTTGGTGCAATGAGAATCACGAGGAGAGCAGAGATAAAGAATGCCAACGATCCTTCAAGACTTTTAGCAAAAAAACGATGTCTGCCGAATCGTCTGCCGATAAGGGCAGAAGTAGTATCCGAGATTATAAGAATAGTAAAAGCGTTAAGTGCTATGACTTTGGGAAACAAGAGTACGCATAACAACGCTGAAATAAGCACATTCGACGCACCGCTTAATCTTTTTTTGTTGACGTCGGTTTCGTGCCGCCGCAGAAGCCAGCCAAACCATTTGTAAAACCATCGTGCAACACTTGGAATATAGTGCCGTGCTACGTCAATAACGATGCACACCGTTGTAATTGGCACAAGAAGGTAAAGTGCCATTTGCTTAGAGATAAAAAAATAAATAGTAGGGATTGAAAGAGAAAAAAGATGAATTGCCTTCCTTACCAACTCATGTTTGTAATCGATGGTTGCGGTATGATCGAGATGCCTTAACTCGCTACCGCGCACACTCCATTTCTCCTCATCGGCGTCAGGCACTATGATTTTTTCTCTTCGCTTATTGCCGGTGGTGCCAGCACACTCACCTTTGCTGGTAACGGTTTCACTTCCGGTAATTCCGTTTGAGCAGATTGTGCTCCATTCACATGTTTGTCAACCGGCGGCAATTCTTCCCCGCGAATAATTTTATCTATTTCTTCTGAATCGAGGATTTCGCGCTCAAGCAATGCATTTGCCAGGCGATGAAGAATTTTTGCGTTTTCCTTAAGGATTTTATCCGCACGTTTCATTGCTCGCATGACAATTAATCGCACTTCAGCATCGATAGCGATTGCAGTGTTTTCACTGAAGGCGCGAGTCTTAGTAACCTCACGTCCTAAAAAGAGTTCTTCTTCTTTTGCACCGTACGCCAACGGGCCAAGTTTATCACTCATGCCCCATTCGCACACCATTTTACGGGCAAGTTCGGTAGCGCGTTCAATATCGTTGCCGGCGCCTGTGGTAAATTGATTGAAGACTAACTTTTCTGCAGCGCGTCCACCAAGGGCATACGTGATCATTGCCTCAAGATATTCGCGTGAGTATGTATGTTTCTCGTCAATTGGCAAGTACGTTGTCACACCAAGTGCGCGCCCGCGCGGAATAATCGTCACCTTGTGGACTGGATCAGCTTCAGGCAGGCACCGGGCTACCAACACATGACCTGATTCGTGATACGAAGTTACTTTCTTTTCTTTGTCGGAAATAAGCATGCTCTTCCGTTCCGTTCCCATCATCACTTTATCTTTCGCTTCTTCAAAGTGATGCATTGCCACAGCTTTACTATTCTGCCGTGCAGCAAGCAATGCGGCTTCGTTCACAAGATTAGCGATATCGGCACCTGATAACCCCGGTGTTCCTTTTGCAAGAACATCTAATCGCACATCCTCATACAACGGAATATTTTTCGTATGTACTCGGAAAATCCCCTCGCGTCCTTTCACATCCGGCCGATCCACAACTATCTGCCGATCAAATCGTCCTGGTCGCAGCAACGCGGGATCGAGAACATCCGGGCGGTTTGTCGCAGCAATAATAATAACACCAGTGTTTTGCTCAAAGCCATCCATCTCTACCAGTAACTGGTTCAGCGTCTGTTCACGCTCGTCATGTCCCCCGCCGATTCCGGCACCGCGATGCCTGCCAACAGCATCGATCTCATCGATGAAAATGATGCAAGGAGCACTTCTTTTTCCTTGCTCAAATAAATCTCGCACGCGGCTTGCACCTACTCCCACGAACATTTCCACAAAGTCCGCACCGCTGATAGAGAAGAACGGCACGCCTGCTTCTCCCGCGACCGCGCGTGCAAGCAATGTTTTGCCGGTACCCGGAGGACCAAGTAACAATACACCCTTAGGGATTTTCCCACCGAGCCGCTGAAACTTCGCCGGCTCACGCAGAAACTCAATAATCTCCTGCAATTCTACCTTAGCTTCGTCCGCACCTGCAACGTCGGCAAACGTTACCTGCATCAATCCTTCTGTTAACAGTTTTGCGCGGCTCTTACCGAACGAGAACAATCCTTTCGTTCCTCCTGCTCCGCCTGCACTGCCTTGCATTCGCCGGAAAATGAACAGCCAAATTCCAATGAGCAAAATCCAAGGCAAAATACTGACTGCGACATTCATCCACGTATTGTCTTCCTTTTCAACTCGAAACTTCAGACCTTTTGTCATCCACGATGTCACAAGTGCATCGTCAAGATTCGTATAGGGAAGCGTCAGTGTAATTCGCGTTGCGTTGCGTGCAGTCTTACCGCTGGCTGTTTGAATATCCATCGGGTCTTTCAGTTTCCCATGAAAATCGAAAATGGCATACCCGCTTATCTTCACTGATGCATCACTGAACTTTTGATCGTTCAGTAATTGCTGGAAGGTCGTAAAGTTGACTTCATATTCCGTTTCCTCATTCGTACGGAACATCCACATGAAAAGAAATACTGCAAGAATAATGGCAATCCAGCTCAATATAACTTTTCCAAATTTTCCCCACGGCGATTCCTCTTCTCGCGGCTGTTTCATCGGCCGTTTTGGGAAAAAGGGAGGTGCCGAACGTTTTTTCTGAGGTGCGTTCTGGTTCTTTTTTTCTTTGTTATCATCCTGCATATCGGTACTCATTTCAAACTCCATGGTCGGGCACACACTTACTCTGGCTTGATAGTTCCTTGCGGATTAAGCCGATAAATTGATTTCAAGTTACGAACTTTTTGCGCGTAGTCCAAGCCATAGCCAATGACGAAATCCGGCGGAATTTCGAATCCAACATAATCAACCGGAAAGTCAATTTTCGCCACGCTTTTTTTTAACAAGAGAGAGACGAGCTTCAGTGACTTTGGATTTTCTTTTTCAATGATATTTTTAATGAAGGCAATAGAGAGGCCAGAGTCAACAATATCTTCTACAACAATGATATCACGCCCCGCCACCTCACAATTGAGGTTCTTCAATAGCTTTACTTGTCCGGAGGAAATTTTAGCATCGCCATAGCTCGAGAGCTTGAAGAAATCCATCTCGCAATCGACAGTAATCTCGCGAATGAGATCGGCAAGGAAAATGAACGAACCGTTTAAGACACCAATAAATATTGGCGTCTTTCCCGCATAGTCGGTATTGATGCGCGCAGCGAGTTCTTGAATGCGGTTACGGATTTGCTCTTCCGTAATGAAAGGTTCAAATGTATCGCCATTGATTTTTATGAATTCAGACATGGTGAGCTCTTGTTGATGGTTGACAGGTAAGCCGAATTGCTGTGTGTGTCCGATCGGTCAATTTGAATCGATCGTCTAACCGTTTGCCGCAAATCCACACGATAGTGCCGTCAGATTCTAGAACAGGAATGGAAGATTTTTGATACCGCGGTACTTTTTGATCTGTAAAGAAATCGCTCAACTTTTTTTTCGTTTTCATGCCAAGCGGAATAAACCAATCACCGCTCTGCCAAGTGCGCAAAACAAGTTGTTGGCCTAATCGCTCGGCATCGATGTATTCAACTTCATGCGTTCCGGCAAAGGCGGATGGCACGCGTTCCGGTGTACTGATCGAAATAAGACAATTTTTGTAGTCGTAGCTTTTGCCAAATTCAACTTTTCTGCTCTTCAATTGTTCGTCGTCTGTGATTTTGAAAACAACATACTCGCGATCATGGTATGATGCAAATCTGCTGCCTAATTCTACACTGCGTCCTGTTGGTTGAGTGCAAAGCCGGTGAAGCGCACTCACTTTCTTTTCTGTCGGTTCAATACCCAACCGATGAAGGACTTCAACAAAAATTTCATCCCACAGAAAATCCGGTTCCAACTTCAGTTTTTCCACATGTAACGTTAAGCGCCCCTGTGGATCTTTTTGGATGAGAGCACGCATTGTTTCATCAACAATTCTTCGCATTTTTTCGTTTACGTCCAACATCGTGCCGGCAATTTGATTTAAGGTCTTGACGATCTTGGGATGACTCTTCTGCAGTATTGGAAGAATGTTGTGCCGCAGTTCGTTCCTTCGATATGCAAGCGAACGATTTGACGAATCATTTCGGTACGTGATGCCCTGCTCTACCGCATACGTTTCAATCTCTTTTCGTGTTGCAAAAAGTAACGGACGAATAATACAACCTGTCTCGCGTTTCGGTGGGATTCCCGCCAAACCGTGAATGCCGGTTCCTCGCATTATGTTGAGAAGCACTGTTTCTGCATTATCATCCGCGTGGTGTGCTGTGGCAACCGTATCTGTGCCTGCTTGGACGCGGATACGTTCGAAGCATTCATAACGAAGACAGCGGGCAGCAAGTTGTTTTGAAAGTCCAAGCTCATGAGCATACGACATCACATCGATTCGCTCACAAGAGAATGGAATGTGATAAAAATTCGACATCTCCATGACGAATTTTTCATCCCCCATCGATTCTTCACCGCGCAATTGGTGATTGACGTGAATAACCGAAAGCTTCAGTTTCAGTCGTTCACGAACTCTTGAGAACAGATGAAGCATAACCATTGAATCCACGCCGCCGCTTACCGCAAGAAGAACGGATTGCACCGGTGCTATTAACCGATGACGCTGATTGTATTTTTCAAGTTTTACTTCGAGAGAATGCATACATGCAAAAGACAGATGCGTCTTTGTTCTGTCCACTATTATAAAAAAAAACTTGACCTGTCGCCAGATCAAGAAATGCCATATTTAGTAAGGTACGGCTTTTTGGCAGGAAAGACAAGGTGAGGGAACAACTACGGACGCAATGGTTTTTGAATATTGAGGTAAATAAAGATTAAAAGGCAGTCTCTTTATTTTGCTGAATCAATGGTTTGACGCCGTGTTTTTCTGCATACTCAAGAATTCTTCCACATTCCGACGTATCGACATACTCAAAAGGAAAGTTTTCTCTTAGTTGCTTCCAGATCTGAAAGTTTTTTGTATTTTTTCCTTCAGGTTCATTTGCGACGACATATCCGAAGGAATTTTGACGCTGCCCTTCAAATGCAGAACGTAATAAAAACAACTGAGCCAAATCATATTCGATTATGTTCACTCTTTGATCTAGATCGATTTCCCTGGCAAATACAGGATATTCATTTCTGCCAATCAAATCTAGTTTAACCGGCGCAATAAGATATGGAATTTCTGGAGCCGACAATTCTCGGTCAATATTGAAGTGTCTTTCCAACTGGGATACATGTATTGTCTTATATGTATTAAAACTGTTTATCCGCGGCACACCTTCTACGATCGATATTGTATCATCAATAAATTGCTGATATAATTTCTGGAATATCTCCTGCGTTGCTTGAACAAGTATCGGTTTCGGAGCAGAAAAGGATATTACATTATTATTATACTTGCTTAGATAATTGATATATTCTTCTGAGAATAACTTATGCATCATGTCCGAAGCAAATACTGGTTGTCCTTCCGACCTTCCCGATTGCTCACTTTCCATCATTGCATTTTGTTCTATATTCTTCAAAGTGCTTCGGAGAATGGAATAGCTATTATCGCTTAGAAGTTGTTTCAAAGCTTTCAACTTGCCGTGAGAGTAGTTAAAAAACACTTTTCCTTCACTTGCGAGTAAAAGCCCTAAGGTTATTTTTTCCTGAACTTCAGGTCTAATCTGGGCTGAGAGTATGCTATATATTGTTTTCATGGCTTTTGTTAAAATTAAATTGAATAAATTCTAAATATTTCTGATGGCACTCTTCCAGCCATCGTTCACTAAATAATTTTTCTCTCATCAGGGAAAGTTGAGTCTCAAGATCGATATGCCATTCATTTGGTGTCTGCCCTAGAATGGTTTCAAGAACTTCTTTACATTGGTTTATTGAAACGTACCACTTCTTCTTCAGCAATGCAACACGGTCTTGATCGGCAAGCTCTTTTCGGCTAAAAATCCGTAAAAGAAGCGGGCTTGATAATAGCGTTTCTTCCTCTGTAAGTACTGTTAGCCCTCTTTCGAGATTACCATTATTGAATATGCTTTCATGATCAAATGCTACTAAATGAGTTCCATCATCTTCAACAGAAAGGAATAAGTTAAAGTTTCCCGAATGACGGTCTTCATTGCTTAACCACAAATCAAAGAAAGCGATTGTAAGAAACTCATTGGGATTTGCGAATTTTCTCTTTTCGTAATTCGACATTGCATAGAGAAATTGATCTATTTCCTTATACTCACGATTATAAAGCGATCCGAAACATGGGTATTTGAGATTGATAGAACGAATTCCAAGTTCAGGTGGAAGATGGTCCTTTCTTAGTGTCACTGCTGAAAATTCAGGGACACGTATTCCCCACTCTTTTGCAAATGATGCTGCAACATACTCTCTGAACAGTTTATCAGCTGACTTGCCCAATATATGGTATTTACACACATAGAAATTCAGATCACTAGCATGAACAAGGAGCGGCCTGCAGCCTGTCTCATAAACTTTCTCAACAGCTTCTATGCTGTTTAATCGATTCATTTCTTTTCTGCTACCATCCGATAGACATGTTCTGGAGTTTTATAGACAGTTTTTGTTTCAAACGCCTCTTTTAACACCGCTTGCAATAACATCTCTGAGTGCTTCGTATTCTCTTCGATTTGTTTTTCGAGTTGGTCACAATTACTAAAAAGCAAATTAACTTTTTGAACAATTCTTTCTTGAGCTGCTAACGGTGGAAATGCTATATTAATATTATTTAGATTGGCTTGACTTAATTTTGGTTGAAAACCGCCTGTGATATAAGGTTTCAAGTCAATTGCATTAACGAATATTTCTGTGTATTGGAGTGTACTATGATCAATGAATTTCAAAACATGGGCATGGTTGTTAACCCAAAATTTCCCTTTTGCTATAAAAGCCACTGACGTCGATCTTGCAACAAGATTTGCACCATCTTCACCTATTAATAAAAATTCTCCGTCATGTGTATAATGATCTATTTTATCGATTACACCCGATGCACCGTAGTAATCATAAAGTTTCTCTTTCATTACTCTGTCATTACGTGCTACTGGAATGCGATCTTCATCTCGATTGATTGAACAATCCCCCAACCTACACCACACCCAACCCTTTGGAAGTGCAAAAGGTATTTCCTCTTCTTTTATTAGTGGGAGAGGCTTTTCTTTTCGGAGCTTTCCTTCGGCAATGAGTTTTTCTTTTTCGGATTTTATGCGATTGAGCAATTCGCTCGCAGGTTCGTCGTTTGGATCTTGCGGTACGAGTTTTCCTTGCACTGCCTCCTGCAATATCGCTTGCCGTAATTTTTTGAGAAGAGATTGTTGGTGAGAGATTTCATTAGACAAACTCCGAACTTTATCAAATTGATTTTCAATGTGTTCTATACCATCTGTAAGATTCCGATAAACCTCCTCATCAGCACAATTATTTAAAGATTGGATTACCTTTCCTTGGACTGTCTTGTCACACTTTGGGATAACCAGTAACTTTATTTTTTCAGCATTGACATTAGGCTGTGCAGAACCAGATTTTAGTTTTGTTATTTGACTCCAAAATATATATGAGTTCAAATAGGCATAGATAAATTCTGCAGAATTATCATTGCTAACTCGCAGTCGTATTAAGTAGCTCGCAAATATTGCATTGTTTGGTGGATTCTTAACCAAGAACGTTATTCCTGTTGTTCCGCCTGTGCGTGCAATTAAAATATCATTTTCCTTCAAGAGATATTGTTCATGCGAATCACAATCGCAAGATGGGACACTCGCCCAATCAACCATACCATCATTGATGTCAGTAATTCTTACAAGTTTATGAGCTCCAGTTGCAGCAGCCGAAGCCGTATATCCATATTGCGAATTTACAAGATAATTTGAAAGAGTGGTTGTTTCATATTGGTCAAGTAAATGAGAAAATACGACTGTATTCCTAAGCTGTTTTTTTATTTCGGTTTCTGAAGTAAGGAAAGATAAAGGAATATATTTTATTTGAGGTTTCACTATCTTGATTTTAGTTGATTCAATATTTCAGATGACATCCTAAATGACTCTTGAATTTTCTCAATCAATTCACCACTCGTAAATTCTAATTCCTCCTCAACAACCGTTGGATTCTTTATATCCAAATCAAATCCACGTTCTTTGATTGTATCAATATTAACCTTCCAACAAATCTCACTCTCTTCTCGTTTCTTCCACCATTTTTTTATCGGATCAAACTCTTTTAACTGTATCGGTCGTGTCTTGTTATATGCCTTTTGCCCTTCTGGTAATCGGTGTTGATAATACCAAACCTCCTTTGTCGGCTTACCTTTCGTGAAGAACAATAAATTGGTCGCTACTGTTGCATAGGGTTGAAATACGGAGTTTGGCAATCGTATAATGGTATGGAGGTTGCAATCGGTTAACAGTTTCTCACGGATACGTTGTTTTATGCCCTCACCTGTCAACGAACCATCCGGCAATACAATCGCCGCACGTCCTCCATCTTTAAGCAGATGAACGAAGAGAATGAGAAAAAGATCGGCACTCTCTTTTGTTCTGTACGTTTGAGGAAAATTCTTTTCATTATTGTTGGAAACCGTTGCACCAAACGGCGGATTCGCAAGAATAACATCTACACGCTCCCTTTCTTTGTAACTCGTCAGTTCTCTTCCCAAGCTATCGATGTAAGTAATATCCGGCTCTTCAATATCGTGAAGGAGAAGGTTGGTAATAGCCAACAGATATGGAAGCGGTTTGTATTCATTGCCGCGGACAGTCTCTTGCAGTATCCGTCTGTCGTGAACATTCTTGATCTGCTTCTTCAAATGCTCAATGGTGCAGGTTAAAAATCCGCCTGTTCCGCACGCGAGGTCAAACACCACTTCGCCAAGTTTCGGGTTCACCATATCCGTCATAAACTGCGTTACTGCACGTGGTGTATAGAACTCGCCGTAATCTCCGGCATTTTGCAATTCACGCAGTATGGTTTCATACATTTCACCGAACAGATGCCGTTCAGTAGCAACATTAAAATCAAGTTCATCAAGTTTGTTCAACACCTTACGGATGTTGGTACCGCTCTTCATGTAGTTGTTATTGCCTTCAAACGCCTCGCGCACTAAATATGCACGTTTTGTTGCAGGCCTTAACTCCCTGAGTGCTGGAAACAATTCCTGATCGACAAATTTTGAAAGCTCATCCCCCGTTATTCCTTCGGTATTTTCCGCCCAATGACGCCATTGATATTTCTTTGGAATAGGAGATTTGTAGGTATCCTTCCTCAGTTCAAGGTCCTTGTCGTTATCGTCAAAGATTTTTAAGAAGAGCATCCAAGCAAGCTGCTCAATGCGTTGACCGTCGCCGCTTACGCCACGATCTTCACGCATAATGTCACGGATAGATTTAATTACACCGGAAATGTTGTGGGACATAGATTACGCTGCCGAACTATAGAGTTGTTGTTCTAATTCTTTAACTGCGGTAAGATAGTTTTCTTTATTGCCAAAGAGACTTATAATCTGAGTTACTGAACCAAATTCATCAAACGGAGGCACTTTGAGAACTTCCATCGATTCAAGATTTTCTATTCCTTCAGTGGCATACTTTTCAAGCAGTTTTTCAAGTACTGCACGTGCCTGATTGCCATATTTTGTAAAATAGTTACGCTTCTTCACATTTTCCGCACGCTCTCTCCTTGTTAGCGGCGGTTTATCGAATGCAATGTGGCAAATAATATCGAAGAGATCGAGATCTTTGTTCACAGCTTCCTGCAATTCATCCACGAGAATGCCCTGCTGTTTCAATTCCTCAATCAATACCTCTTTACGGTCAGCACTATTCCATCGTTGTAAAAAATCATCAAGTGACTTAAACGAATGTTCAATCTTTTGTTTTGTAAAGTCTTTCAGACTTGATGTGATTGGCTTTCCATATTCATCAAAGTAGGTCTCACGAATAAGCAGAACTGATACATCAACATTATTTACATAAATCTTCTTTCGTTTCTCGTGCAGTTTATCCGAATGCTCAGAAAGGGCATCTTTCACCTTTGGTTTCTCAAAGACAACTTCTTTTCCTGATACTTCATCAATAACAATCTCTTCAGTGTTTGTTTCTGCATCGACAGTAGAAATGTCGTCATCCTCTTTTACTTCTTTTACCTTCACCGGATCACCGTCGAACTCTTTATCCGCAAAGAGATCTGTCACACTGCGAAAATCCAAAATGGTAAAGTATCGCTTTCCATAGTCCTCATTAATTCGGGTACCACGCCCAATGATCTGTTTGAACTCCGTCATAGACTGAATGTTGCTATCCAGCACAATAACTTTACAAGTCTGTGCATCAATTCCGGTCGTCATGAGTTTTGACGTTGTTGCAATAACAGGATATTTCTCTTCGGGGTTAGTGAAATTATCCAGCTGCATCTTTCCTTCATTATTATCTCCCGTTATTTGCATAACGTACTTATCATTTTCCGCAACAAGATCGCTATTCACTGCCACTAACTCATTACGCATTCCTTGAGCATGCTCAATATCAACACAGAACATGATAGTCTTTTCAAAACGAGTTCCCCCCGTTAAGAACTCTGTTATCTTCTTTGCAACGAGTTTTCTGCGTTCATCAATAACAATATTGCGATCAAAATCTTTACGATTATAGATTCGATCTTCGACAGGATTACCATCTTTGTCCAAGTATCCCTTCGGCGGCCTCCATCCATCAAGATCAACATTCAAACCGATACGTACAACCTTGTATGGAGCAAGAAACCCATCGTCTATACCTTGCTTGAGTGAATAAGTGTAAATCGGTTCGCCAAAGTATTCGCTGTTGGAAGTAACGTCTGTTTCTTTTGGAGTTGCAGTTAATCCAATATGAGTGGCATTTGAGAAATAAGTAAGTATCTCTCTCCAAGCGCTATCATCTTTAGCGCTTCCACGATGACACTCATCAACGATGACCAGATCAAAGAAATCCGCGGAGAAATCTTTGTATGCATCCTTGATATTATCATCAGTGCTCGAAAGTCCTTGATATAAGCCCAGAAATACTTCGTATGCTTTGTCTGCGCTATCGATACCGCGCTTATGAGTCGAGACAAGAGTTTCCTTCCCCTGTGTCTCTACTACCTTCTTCTTAATCACCGTCATCTTATCTCGGAAGTATCGGAAGTCGTTACGGCGAGCCTGGTCAATGAGCGCTGTACGGTCGGCCAAGAATAGAATTCGTTTCTTCGCACCTGCTTTCCATAATCTATAAGCTATTTGGAATGCAGTATAGGTTTTTCCTGTGCCAGTCGCCATCACAAGGAGAACGCGCTTTTCACCTTTCGCTATTGCTTCAATCGTTCTATTAATGGCAATCTGTTGATAATAACGTGGCTTCCGGTCGAAGCTGTCAGGGTAATAATCTTGCTCAACAATCTTCTCAACTGTTGGATCTTGGAGGCCTTTGTATGCTTTATATTTCGCCCACAGTTCATCCGGTGACGGAAAACCATCTAATGGGAGTGTCTTTTCAATTGATTCACCGCTTGCGGTCTTGTCGTGAAAATAGAATCCAGTACCATTGCTGCTGAAAACGAAGGGAATATCTAAGATTTTAGAATATACCAACGCCTGTTGGATACCGCCCGAGACAGTATTATTAGCATCCTTTGCTTCAACAATTGCTATCGGAATATTGGATTTATAATACAAGATGTAGTCTGCGCGCTTCTTTTCGCCGCGACATGTAAGCTTACCTTTTACATAGATCTTGCCAGCAGTGAACGAAACTTCTTCCATCAATTGAGTCTGGATATCCCATCCTGCTTTCACAATTGCAGGAGTGATAAATTTAGTGCAAATATCACGCTCGGAAAGGTTTTGTATGTTGCTCGCCATCAGTAGTTCTCTGGAATCACCTTGGTCTATTTGCTGGCAAATTTGATTAATAGTACTTCAACTTCGTAGCAAATGCAAGAAACATAAGTCGGAAACAAAAATCCCCAGCGCTCTACCAAACGCCGGGGATTAAGAATGCCAACGCGCTATCGGGAGGGAGGACTGGCGCATGATCACTTATTACTACTTCAGATGTCCAACCGCTTCTTCCACCGCTCCCACAAAGTCATTCGTTCTCGGCTCTCAAAAAAGTAACAAAATTGACAGTTGCATCGTAATGCAATTAGTGATTACATTCAATTGAAGGAGGGTCTGGAATATTCAACCTCCGAGGGACTATATTCTTTCTAATTATTTTTATGGTGAGTGAAAAACGATGAAGGTAGGATTGCTGGATATAATCAACTTCATTGCCTTATTTCAACTGACAGTTTTTATTTTCTTTTTAGTCCTAAGGAAAACTAATATACAATCTAATAGAATCCTTGCAGTATTTTTAATTGAACAAATATTGATGATCATTAATTATGAATGCTTTCAATTTTATCGTGAAATCTATGCTTTTTGTCCGGATCTTTTTTACCTTGGTGTACCTATCTATTTCCTTGCAGGACCGACATTTTATTTCTATATCAAATCCCTGGCATATTCTGATTTTAATTTAAACAAACGGCATATTATTCATGCATTGCCGTTCATATTGACCGTAATCTATTTCACTGGTACGTTTCATATTCATTCTGTGGAAACGAAACAAGCATTACTTGCCAACCACGCATTCCTTTCTCAGTCGTTCTGGAGGTATTACAATATAGCCGTACACATCCACATACTTATTTACAATATTACCTCTCTTTTCATCCTTAAGAATTATCGGGCTAAAATAAGACAGGAATATTCTTCTATTCAAAATATAAATTTGTCTTGGTTGAGTGTCGTTCTCTATGGATTTCTTATTGCATGGTGTACAAGTGTTTTTAATTTTATATCGCGTGTACTTGTCTTAAATATTTCAACGAGTATAGATCTAATAAACTTTCTCGCTTTTTTTATTTTTTATAACTACATATTTTTCAAAGCCCTCATTCATCCTACAATATTTTCAGGTGTTGAAGAAGAAAGCCGGCAGAAAACTCCTTACTTATCAAAATCAGTAGAGAAGCAATATCTCAACAGATTATCCCAATATATGGAAAGTGAAAAGCCCTATTTGGATCCTAATATTACGTTAATTGATCTCTCGAGAAAAATATTGATCCCGCACCGCTCGCTATCGGAAATTATCAACAATACACTAGGTCAAAATTATTACGATTTTATCAATACATACCGTATAAAAGAATCTCAGCGCCTCCTCTCGGACACAGCGACACAGCGGAAAACAATCCTTGAAATTCTATACGAAGTCGGCTTTAATACAAAATCTTCTTTCAACCAGGCTTTTAAAAAACATACCGGTACGACTCCGACTGAGTACAAAAGACAGCGCTTAATGACGAATTAAGTCACTTTTCGTTCAATTTTCACATCCCACTACTAAAAATAAATGGTTCGAATACCTGCAGTCTGACTTTATCCGGTCGAGATTCCTATTGCAATTTATTTAATTACACTCAATCAATTTAATCCAAGAAAGGAGTATTTTAAAATGCGCAGTATTTTTCATTTAACAATTGTATCAATCATTCTGGCTTCTTGCCTCACTGGCCTGATGACAGACATCAGTTTTGCTGCAAGTCAAAATAATAATTCGAATTCACAGGCGAATCCTATCTTATGGGAATTCAAAACAAACGGAGCTATTTACACTGCACCTCTTGTTTATAACGGCATGGTCTTTGTCGGAAGTCTGGATAGTAATTTTTATGCACTTGATGCTCAAACAGGAAACGAGCGATGGCGCTTTGCTACGGGTAGTCCGATTCGTTCGAACGCAGCGATCTGGAACTCCATCATATGCTTTGAAAGCGGCAACATTCTTTATGCCTTGAATTCTCAGGGCAAACAGATATGGAAGTTTACATTGTATGGTGATAAGCTCATCGATCAGTACGTATCGTATGACTATTTCCATTCTTCCCCGAAGATTGTAAATGATATTGCATTCATCGGTACCGACCAAGGACTTGTGTATGGCATTGATATGAAAACAGGTTCGCAAACATTTATATGTCAAACGACCCGGAAGAGTGGAATTCGCGTGTCGCCTGCGGTCAGCGGTAATATGGTGATCTTCGGAGATTGGTATGGTGTGATGTATGCCTACGATATCACTACAGGCAATAAGGTATGGGAATTTGATACGCATTCTGTCTATAATTGCCCGTACGGCAATGCGATTAATACACCTCCCATAGTTCACGATAATACGGTGTTTTTCGCCGGCATAAGCAGCACAATTTTCTCGATCAATGCTGGGACCGGGGTAAGGAACTGGTCCTGGAAAGATCCCAGAACGAATGAAAATCTCTTTCTTGTTGGCGGACCGGTCGTGTCGGATAGCCTGATCTATATTGGAGGATCTTCACAGCATAATGCGAAAGCGTTTAACACATTGACAGGCCGGTTTGTTTGGGAATGCAAGGTCGATTTTCGAATCTTCAACTCACCGACAGTCGACAGTAGTTTCATCGTTCTCGGAACCGGAGACACGTTCGATGGCAATGCATACGGTTCATTGATCGCGATCGATAAGTGTTCGGGAATTGTTAAGGCGAGATTACGGATTGCCAACGGCATCAATTCGATTCCCGTCAGTGCAGACGGTAAAATATTTTTCGGCGACAACAGGGGGTACGTGTACGCCCTCGACCGTCAGCTTTTTTATGAATCCGGTGCGCCGGTGATCGATGTGGGTGCTGATATCATCCAGCTGGATACTGTTTCGCTTAAGAACGAAGTTATTGACACATCCTTTATTGTCGCCAACACCGGCACCGGATCGGATTCGATCACGGTGGCTATGGGCAACGGCATTATTCCTGATTCGTGCATCACCATCACTCCAATGAAATTTTATGCGGCTCCGCAAAGTTCCAGCACGGTGCATATACACATTCGGACTTCAGGATTGAGGGCAAAAACATATAATAAATATTTCTCTCTTAATTCAAAATATTTTGAAAACATATTCGGATACCCGAAACAACTGCGGGTTACGCTTGCGCAGCCGACAGGCATTCGCGATTTCAACGATAATATCCCGCGATCCGGCTCACTTGAGCAAAATTATCCAAATCCGTTTAATCCATCGACAGTCATTCGTTATCAACTCCCTAGTGCCTGTTATGTGAGTCTAAAAATATTTAATATCATAGGGCAGGAACTTATGACATTAGTCGATGGCTATAAAAAAGCAGGGAATTATTCTCAACTCTTTAGTAGTACTTCAGAGATTCCCAGCGGTATCTACTTTTATCGCATTCAAGCAGGAGAATTTCAAGCAACGAAAAAGATGATCATAATGAAATAGGTACCTCTTATTCACAATTTTGTTGACTATCACTCTTTGAGGTCCGTCATTTCCCATACTGTATCAGCTTGAACAAGATACATTGATAGACTTACAATAAAATGCGCTGAGGGCCTCCCTCTCAGCGCATTCATTTATTGTGCTCTCCTATGATTCCTTCTTGTATGAATCACTTGAGATGTTCAACTGCCTCTTCGACTGCTCCCACAAAATCATTCGCGGCATTATTGAACACAGTAATACTTCGTCTTGAAAATTTCGTTGGATCTTCTTTCGAGGGCTGGCTTTCAGTGATGGACAAATATCGAGAGGCGTTTTTCGCTTCTTTCACATCCACGAAATATGTAATCTTCCCCGTCTTCATCCTCTTTGTAAACTCACCTTCACCGTTGACAACAGTATTCGCTTCCTTCAGTGCGCCGATGAATTCATCTACAACGCTGCTGAAGACGATGACGCTGCGACTGGTAAATTTCTTCTCGCCTTCCTTCGCCGGCTGACTTGCTGTAACGCTGAGATATTTCTTGTTGTTCTTCGCCTCTTTCACATCCATGAAATAGGTGGTAGAGCCCGCTTTGAGCATTTTGCTGAATAGTGCGTCCATGATATTACTCCCTTATTGATAGTATTGATTTGTGAATTAGTAAAACGTGGTAATGAATTAGTACAGCACGTTCAACTCAATCAACAGAACAAAAATGTCAATGTTGAAATCATGAAAAACTGCTACAACCTGGAGTATCCATTAAAACGAAGTATTGAGGGATGGTTTTAGTAGTATCCCTGGGAAAAAGCTAAGGTTTTTAAAGAGGAATGTCAAGAATAAAAACGCCCCTCAAGTTTTTCAACCGAGGGGCATTTCATTTACCCTGATATGTTGCGTGTTAAAAGTCGAAATCAATTATACTTTATACTTTTGACTTCATACTTTTTACTTGCTTAATACATATCCCCGCCGCCCATACCACCCATTCCACCAGGAGGCATCGAAGGCATAGAATCCTTCTTCTCCGGTTTCTCTACGATGGTTGCTTCTGTTGTCAACAATAGGCCGGCAACACTGGACGCGTTTTCAATTGCAATACGGGCAACCTTCGTCGGGTCGATAACACCTGACTTTACAAGGTTCTCATATTTTTCTGTTTGTGCATTGAAACCGTAATCGTCTTTGCCATTCTTTACTTCGTTCACAACGACAGCACCGTCGTAACCGGCGTTAGCGGCAATCTGACGAAGCGGCTCTTCCAACACGCGGCGGATAATATTCACACCGGTTTTTTGGTCGAGATTGTCCGTTTTCACTTCATCAAGCTTCTTTACACAGCGAAGGTATGCAACGCCGCCGCCGGGGATGATACCTTCCTCGACCGCTGCACGTGTGGCATGAAGCGCGTCTTCGACACGTGCCTTCTTTTCCTTCATTTCCACTTCCGTTGATGCACCGATCTTCAGTAAGGCAACACCGCCGGAAAGTTTTGCAAGGCGTTCTTGCAGTTTTTCCTTGTCGTAATCGGATGTGGTCTTATCAATCTGCTGTTTGATCTCGTTGATGCGTTTCTTGATATCTTCTTTCTTGCCGGCGCCTTGAACAATCGTTGTGTTGTCTTTATCGATAGTGACGCGATCGGCAGTTCCGAGATATGCAAGCGTTGCATTCTCAAGCTTAAAGCCCTTCTCTTCGGAGATGACTTGACCGCCTGTGAGCACTGCAACATCTTCCAGCATCGCTTTGCGACGATCACCGAAACCGGGAGCTTTCACTGCGCAAATGCGAAGTGTGCCTCGCAGTTTGTTCACGACAAGTGTAGCAAGCGCTTCGCCCTCTACCTCTTCCGAGATGATGAGCAAACTCTTGCCGGCTTGAGCAATTTTTTCCAGTATTGGCAGCAAATCCTTCATGGCACTGATTTTTTTGTCATGAATAAGGATGTATGGATTTTCAAGAACGGTTTCCATTCTATCTGCATCAGTCACAAAATATGGTGACAGATAACCGCGATCAAACTGCATTCCTTCTACAACTTCCAATGTTGTCTCAGTACCTTTTGCTTCTTCCACTGTGATGACGCCATCCTTGCCAACTTTCTCCATGGCATCGGCAATCAAATCACCAATGGCACGATCGTTATTTGCAGAGATGGAACCCACTTGTGCAATCTTCTCTTTATCATCACCAACAGTTTTGCTGATTTCTTTGAGACCTTCGACAACCTTCTTCACTGCGAGATCGATTCCACGTTTCAAATCCATCGGATTTGCGCCGGCAGTCACATTCTTCAATCCTTCGCGCACAATTGCCTGTGCAAGAATCGTTGCGGTCGTGGTTCCGTCACCAGCAACATCAGATGTCTTCGAGGCAACTTCACGAACCATCTGTGCGCCCATGTTTTCGATAGGATCAGAAAGTTCAATTTCTTTTGCTACTGTGACACCATCTTTTGTAATGGTTGGTGCGCCGAATTTTTTATCGATAACAACGTTGCGCCCTTTAGGTCCAAGTGTCACCTTCACTGCATTTGCGAGTTGATCAACACCCTTCTTTAGCGCGGCGCGCGCTTCTGTATCGTAATTAATTAATTTCGATGCCATATTCTTTTTCTCCTTTTACTTACTTTGGCATAATGGCAAAGATATCACTTTCGCGCATAAGCAAAAGTTCTTCACCTTCAATTGTGACTTCGGTTCCGGAATACTTTCCGTAGAGAACCTTATTGCCGACCTTAACTTCCATAGCGATAGGTTTTCCTTCATCGGAAATTCTACCGGGGCCAACAGCAATCACTTCGCCCCAAACGGGTTTTTCTTTTGCCGTATCTGGAACGATAATACCGCCCTTTGTCATTTCTTCAGCTTTGGACGGCTTCACAACAACGCGATCCGCTAATGGTTTGAGCATCATAGATACTCCCTCCTTTTGATTTTGAATGAATTTGACAGATTCTTGTAGGAAACCGTTTGGCACTCCTACACTGTGAGTGCTAATATACAATAAGGAGTCATTAAAGTCAAGAAAATCTTAAAATTTTAAGATCGAACCTTTGACCGTTGGAAGAAGAATCCTGCAATTTTATCTAAAAATATGAGCAAAATGATTGCAAGGAAAGCAAAGAAGATAGTATGGCCTTGAGAAGCATCCATGCTATGACTTGTGATTTTTGGTGTGAGGTAGCTGCCAAGTTGATGACTGCCATTCTGAATAATCTTAAAAAATTCTAAAATTGGTTCAATTTTTGTTGGTTTATCATTTTGAATAGTACTAGTTCCTGTCACTGAAAATACATATCCTAAAAAAGCAAGAACAGTTGTCATAGCAAAAATATTACCCATATTATGAAGAATCCATTCGTACCATTTCTTCTTCTGAGATGGGCGAATTGCTGCGAGAACGTTCTTTGAAAAATCTGTTGAAGGCCTGACCAGTTGTGATTGCCTCGATACTTTTAAAATTGACCGCTGCAAATCAACTTCTTGTTGGCATAATCGGCACGATTTCAAATGATTCAAGTATAACGCAATTTCATTTTGTACTATATCCCCATCTGCAATTCTACAGATGATGTCAAATGAGAGGTGTTCCATTGCTTACTATCCTTCTTATTCCTTTATCACATGAACGTGATCCATCCGCTTCACAACTGCTTCTCGTAGCATTGCCCGCGCTCGAAAAAGCCTTGCTTTTACCGTACCAAGCGGTAACCCGGTGACTTGAACGATTTCTTCGTAACTCATATCTTGAATCGCAAATAAGGTAAATGTGCTTCCGTAGACAACAGGTAATTTTTCCACTTCTTCATTTACAATTTGAGAAAATTCGTTTGACTCTATCCTTATATCAGGTTGTAGCTCATCCGATTCAATCTCCATCCGCAATCCATCTTCATCTTCCATATCAATAGAAAGATGATGTATTTTATTTTTTTTCCCAACTGCAGTCGCACATGTATTATAAACAATCCGATAAAACCATGTAGAGAAACTCGATTTCCATTCAAATGAAGGTAATGCATGATACACGCGTACAAAAGAGTCCTGCAATGCTTCTTCGGCGTCTTCATGATTCTTCATTATTCGAACTGCTAATGTCATGGCTTTAGCTTTGTGCCTGTCCACAAGAATTCCAAATGCTTTTACATCGCCATTAAGCACTTGCTGAATGATCTCTCTGTCCAAATCGCTCATGTACATCTACCAGCAGTCATACGTTCTTAGACACGAATTATTCATTATAGGTTTCAGAAAAATACCTGCAACCTTTTCTCCAAATTTCAAGTCAAAGATACTAAAGCAGCTAATCAACATCAATCATAATAAAAGGATAAAACAATGGAAGGTGAAATTATAGTCCCTATAGTCCTTTTCGGAGGAACAGCGGCGGTTCTATGGACTTTTTTTGAAGGCCGTCATAAAGAACGAATGGCAATGATCGAAAAAGGAATAAGTCCTGCTAATTTCAAATCAACCACTCCCTTCCGGCTTTTTCAAGGAAATGTACTCAACAACCTTAAATGGGGACTCCTCTTTGTTTTTGCCGGCATCGGATTACTCGTCGGTCAGCAGCTTGAATACTACTTTGGATTTCATGAAGACTCTGCTGTTTTTGGAAGCATCCTCATTACGGGAGGGCTTGCATTAATCATTTTTTATTTTATTGCAGCAAAGAAATTAAAAGAAAAGAAAGAGGATGGAGAGTAAGAGATAAAAACATGAAAGCCGGTCCCGATGCCAGTCGGGATCGACTTTAATTTTTGTATCCCTCCACAAAAAAACACTGAACTTCTCTCATTAGAAAACATCAATGACCATTTTTGATCGACGTTTTTGAAAATGTGACCGCTATCAATATCGAAATGTATTGATCTCTTTTTACATCAATTCCAGGATTTTTCAGATATTCTATTTCTTTCTGAAAATTTCTTGACCTTCACACTCTTGATCTTCACTCTCGTTTTACCTATACTATTGCATTATTCTGATAAAGTTGTAAAATTCACCAAAGTACAAATACCAATAGAAAGGAATGCTCTCATGAAAAATATTCTATTAGTTTCTCTTGTGATGCTTCTTGCTGTCTCTGTAGCATTTTCTCAATTTGGCATTAAAGGAGGTATTAATCTCGGAACAGTTGGCGGAGATGATAAATCGATTAGCACTCCTGACGGTAAAATCGATCCCAAAACAAGTTTAGGTCTCGTGGGTGGAATTTCATATAAGCTTGGATTAATAATGGGTCTTTCTATCCAGCCGGAAGTATTGTACATTCAAAAAGGAGCTATCTACGAAATAAGCGGTACCATGGGCAATTACTATATGAACCAAAAAGTTACATTTGCTTTTAACTATATAGATATTCCCATTCTCGCAAAATATAATTTACCTATACCATTATTAAGTCCATATATCGAAGGGGGTGTAGCATATAGTGTCTTGCTTTCAGCAAAAGAAAAAGAAGAGATGACTACGAATTTTCCTGGAGAGACATCGAGGACTATTGAGACTGACATTAAAGACCAATATACAAAAAGCGATTTCTCTATTATTATCGGTGTCGGTGTCGAATTTCTCATGTTAGATGTGAATGCCCGATATGTGATCGGTCAAACGAAACTGGGGAAAGATGACCCAACAACGTTGATAAACGAAGGGGATTTGAAGGTTTATAATCGCGGATTCTTGTTGACCGCCGGTATAAGATTCTAAAATATTTCTCCGAGGTTTATACAAGCGGGGGCAGCCATGCTGTCTCCGCTTTTTTTATTTTTGGAATGTTCGGATGAATACTTTAACCAATCTGAGGCCACCAGTAATTCTTTTTCCAAGGTTTTTGGAATACAAAAACTCCAATGCACCCCTCATTCCTTCATAAACTTTTTTATTATGGGGGTGCCACCACATATTCTTTTGCACACCGGGAAGAATATCATCCACGACACAACGTGGCTGCGTCATTTCTTCTAAGCCGATATAGCCATGAGTACGACCAATACCAGATTCTTTCCAGCCGCCCCAAGGAGTCTCTGCTAGTCCATGACTCATCAAATGATCATTAATCATCACTGATCCGACTTCGAGTTGCGATGCAATTTCATGTCCTTTGCGTCTATTTTTCGTCCAGACTGATGCAGTTAACCCCAACGTTGAAGCATTGGCATGAGTAATTGCTTCCTCTATGCTTTCAACTTTTTGTACAGTAAGTATCGGACCGAATATCTCTTCATTCACTACCATCATATCATCGCTAATATTTTCTAAAATCACGGGCGGAAAAAATAATCCCTTTTCTTTCTTTTCGATCTTCTGAATTTCAGGATACGCTTTTGCTCCTTTCTTGATTGCATCTTTATAAAGGTCGTGTACTTTTTTCCACTGCTGTTTTGTGGACATAGAGCCAATATCGACATCCGAATCAATATCGACTCCTTGTTTTAATTCGCTCACCTTCGCTTTTAAAATCGATAGGAATCCGTCATACACTTCCGATTCCACGTAGATTCGTTCGACACCAGCACAGATTTGACCTGCATTTGAAAGCCCCGCCCATATTGCTCCACCTGCTGCACGATGAACATTTGCATCATTACAGACGATCATAGCATCATTCCCACCCAATTCCAATGAAAGAGGAACAAGATGCTTCGCTGCCTTTTCCATCAAATACTTACCGACCGATACAGAGCCGGTAAAGAATAACTTATTGATTCCGGAATTCAGGAATGCATCGCCTGCAATTTTCCCCGGTAGATTGATAAGATGAAAGATATCCTTTGGCAATCCTCCAGCTTGAATACATTCATGAATGATTTTGCCGACTTCGAGTGAATGCGATGCAACTTTGAGCACAACGCCATTTCCTGCAATGAGTGCCATAGCTATTTCATGAAATGGGATTGAAAATGGGTAATTCCACGGACTGATGATGCCAATGACACCCATTGGAACCCGGTCTACATAGGATCGTTTGTTAATCGTCAATATGCTTCCACCGCTTAATCTCTTCCGCTTCAGTACTTTTTTTGCATTTTTTGCGTAATACGTAATTGCCATCGAAGCAGAAAGCACTTCCGAGCTGAGCGCATCCATTTTTGTTTTGCCAGAGTTCTTCGAAATGACGTTAGAAATTCTATCAGCATTCTCCACAATAAAATCGCGAATCGCAAAGAGATATTGCGCACGCTCTTGAAAACTGAGCTTGGCCCATTGAAGCTGGGCAATTTTTGCACGAGCAACAGCCTGCTCCAATTCTTCTATGGTATTCTCTGATGTTTTACCGATGATCTCTCCCGTTGCGGGATTGATTGAGGTTGTTATCTTTTTTCGTGGCATGGCGAGGTCCAGTTTAGAGATTTAAGAATTTAGAATTAAAATATTAGACTTGAGATACGAGATATTCGATTTTGTGCTTTGTGATTGAGTGATTCGTATTCATTTTAATAATTAGGCATTGTCGTTTTAAAATCATTGATCACTCTTCATTTGTCATTCTTCATTGTTTTCGACCGTGCCATGTTTTCATACTCCCCGCGACTCCCATGATGATAAGGAAACGCTGGAACCACCGATCCGGCATCAACGCTCGGAATCGAAGATTGAGATTGACTGTGCTTGGACGTTTGGGAGAATATTTTCCCTTCTTGAGTGCATCCGTTACAATAGCTTTTGCAATGACATCATGATTCTTGACCAATGGTACGATCCATCGACCCGGAATGCCTAATTTCGCCCCTTCGAACATTCCCGTTGCAATATATCCCGGATGAATAGTCGAAAATTTTACTCCAGATTTTCCATTCTTTAGAGCTTCCATGCGAAGTGATTCTGTTAATCCCCACACTGCCCATTTTGTCGCAGCGTACACTGCAAGCCCTGCAACACCAATAGTTCCCGCAGCAGAAGAGATGTTGACGATATGTCCGCTATTGCGATCGTACATTTCCGGGAGAAACGCTCTTGTTGTATAAAGTAATGCCGTCAAATTCACATCGATAGTCCTTTCCCAATCTGCATCTGGCCTTTCGAGAAATTCTCCTCCGGAAACATATCCTGCGTTGTTGATAAGGATATCAACTTTCCCCATTTCTTTTTTTGCCGTCTTGGCAAGTTTATACACCTGACCCTTCTTCGTCACATCACCTTGGTGAAGGAACACTTTTCCTAATGTTGAAAGTTCTTTTTTTACTTGGCCGAGAGCGTCCTGGTTTAAATCCCAGATAGTAACGACAACGCCTTCTCTCAGAAGTCGTTTGCTTGTGGCCAGTCCGATACCCATTGCTCCACCGGTGACAATTGCGCACTTATCATTAAGTTTCATAATGTTGCTCCATTCAATCGATGAAGAAAAGTAATAATTATTCTTGAGGTACTTTATATATCGCAGAGATATTAAATCCCCAGTCACCAGCTTTACGAATTAATGTATCAGAGATTGCATCGCTTAAATGCGGTGTTCGACTCAATATCCATAAATATTTCTTTGAACTGCTTGTCACCATTGCATAAGAGTAATTCATCGTATCGAGTATGATTACTTTATAATCTGAGTAGAAAATCCAGAAAAAGCTGACTTCAAGTAAAGTTCCAGTACTAGGATCTTTGAACCGTGCCTTGCCTTTGGCTTCCTTCCATTCTCCTTTTACTGTATTGAATCCCCTATTGAGTACATCTATCTTACCGTCATCACGTAACGTATACGTAGCAGTTACTTTATCCAATCCATTTTCAAACGAATGAGGAAGGCGTGCAACCTCATACCATGTTCCGAGGAATCGTTGAAGGTCGAAGGATTTCACTGCTGGAATGGATGCCGTGTTCATTTCTTTCGAAACGAAACATCCGTTCAAGAGTATAAAAATAAGCGGGGAGCCCAAAACGATCGACGGTAATTGAATTGGATTCATACAAACCCCCTTTTTGCCTATCGAATGAGTTACGGTTTGATAACGAGAAAAGGTAAAGAAAATGGATGGAAAGAGCAAAGGGAGAATATTGTTATAGCAATAAGGTATCTGGCCTTTTTAAAGATATTTCTTTATTTCACTCGTTCCCAATCCTGACAGGGTCCGGAAATAATTCGAAAAAGAGGATGCGGTTTCGGTATTTCGGTAGATTTGAGTAATAGATATTTCTGATGATCCCGCTTCCGAAGTTTCTGCTTCAGATGGTCCCATTCATAAAGCAACTGCCCATCGGTCTCGACTAATGTTCCATAAAAGCGAGATCTTGAAATTTTCCTTCCATCGAAATGATAGCCTCGAACTTTTGCCTCTTTTAGAATGGCTGTAAGATATGCAGCGAGGACAGCTGCCGGACGAGAATGTTTCTGGAACCGAATCAATTGTGGATGATGACGATACGCTTTTGTTTTACCTTGGAGGACTTTTTGTGCAAGTAACGCTTCGCGCCATACCGCAACAAGGCCTTTTGCATCAAGATAGCAAGGATGAAGCGTCCATAATCTCATGTCATTATATACTTTATTTCATTCGCGGTTATAAACTTAACGTTTAGAAGCAACACCGTCAAGCTCATTCTGATATGTCAAAAACAAGAAACCCCGTTTAATATAACGGGGTTCTTATGAACAACAATGAAGGCGAGCAGGTTATTTTGAAGGTACGTCGGTAATCTTCGCTTTGAGCTGTGCATCCGTCGCATTCATCTTATGATAGGTCTTCACATGTTGTTTTGTGATCGCAACGAGTTCTTTTTCATTACGACTCCGCACAACGAAACCGCATGCATCGTCACATGCAATCTGCTTAACAGGCCCAGCTTGTTTCATTTCCGTTGTCTTCTTTTCTTTCTTCGGCATATCTTGTGCCGCCACTGGAAGCACTATAAAAAGTGCGAGGACAATTGTGAACAAAACTACACTCATTCTTTTCATCATATTACGTCTCCTTGAAATTATTTGAATTATTGTGGATTAGAATATTATCATTGAAGAACATGCTTTTTGAGCCATCCTACGTTAAGCATTTGCATCGGTGTCCAATATATGCAAATCATTTCATTACAGAACAATTTATTCAAAGAATAGTTCCTGAATAATTGCATATATGACAAGTCATATGGAATGCAATAATCATGCAATTCTGCAGGTTGAGCAACCGAGATTATTTGATGTAGATGTCTTATCGTAGCTGATAGAAGCGAGTCAACGATTTTTACCTGAAGGGGAAGCCAACTCCGACGCATCTTCGAGGTGCATCGGAGATTGTTAATTCGCTGAAACACTTAATTCATTTTTAATGGCATCAATGAGTGCCTCTTTCGGTAATGCACCAATGGACATCTTTGGCCTTCCTTCTTTCGGAACAAACAGCATTGAGGGGATGCTTCGAACGCCAAATACTCCTGCAAGTTCCTGTTCGTCATCTACATTCACTTTATAGAAATTTACCTTACCAGCGTATTCTGTTGATAGCTCATCGATAATAGGACCCACCATCCGGCACGGTCCGCACCATGGAGCCCAAAAATCAATCACTGCTGGTATATCGCCTTCAAATTTCCACTCTTTATTTGTTTCATAATTAAATACTTTCTGTAAGAAAGCACCTTTTGTTAATTGCTCTGCCATGATCGGTTCCTTCATGATAAATAATTGTTCTTTAAAAATTCCTTATACTGCTGCTATCACCCGCTCAAGCCGCGCTTTCATTTCTTGCGCTATCGGCTGGATAGCAGAATTCTCTACGATCTTCGTCATCGCCATTGGATCGAATGCTGCAACAGCGGTTTTCCCTTCTTTCTCAAACACAATAACATTACAGGGAAGCAACAATCCGATTTCTTCTTCCGCCTGTATTGCTTGATATGCAAAGGGCGGATTGCAGGCTCCAAGAATGACATATCTTGATAAATCAACATTAAGTTTTTTCTTCAACGTGTCTTTTATATCGATAGTAGTCAGGACACCGAATCCTTCTTTCTTCAATTCCTCTGTTACTCTGATTACCGCATCATCGAACAAGAGATCTGTCGATTTTGAGAATCCGTACTTCATTGCTTTTCTTCCTTCAATTTATTGTTCATCGCTCTCTATGGAATCAACAATGCAACAATGAAAACAACATTTTATTATGTTAATTTTTGTGAATTCCATTCTATCATTCCGCCTTTCATATTGGCGGCATTAAATCCATGCTTATGTAAGATCGACACTGCCGCCATACTTCTACTTCCTGAATGGCAGTAGCAAATGATTTCTTTTTCTTTATATTTTTCCAATAAATGCAATTTTTGCGCAATTTCACTAACAGGAATATGCATTGACCCTTTGATGTATTGATGATTTCTCTCCTCTCGTGATCGTACGTCGAGAAGAACAACAGAATCATCACTTAATATTCCTGCGACTTGTTTTGGTGAATACTCTTTCATACGCGCTCGCTGAATGAATCGTCGTACATAGAACAAAAGGATGAGTGCTGAGATTGCATATAAAATTATTTGTGATTCCGTCATTATTTATTTATTTCCAAATAGATCTATAATTTTCTTGTGTAAGTATGAGATGCAAGAAAAGTGAAAAGGATTAACATCACAAAGATGAACGTCGAGTTTTTCTGCGGGATATTTCAATTTAATCCACAGCTGCCGCTACCGCAACAACCGCCTGATTCACAGGAGGGAGCAGATGAATTTTTTGAACTTGAAGAATTAGCTCCCATAGATACTAACGGAATCGACATCAATTTCTTGTGGTGAAAAGATCCACAAGACGGACATACAACATCCTGCAATACTTCATGTCCTTTATGGAAAACATCATATGTTGAATTACAATCTGTACATCGGTAATCGTACACGGGCATATTCTTTCTCCTTTGCTCATTTAACATATAGGTGGGATGCCAAGTTCCTGAAAAGGATTCCAATTTTTTTATGAATGTCTCACACGGAATGTACAAACAAAAGGGTCGACTGCTCGAATCGACCCGTTCTTTGTTTATTTACAATCTTCTTTTATATGAATCTTACTTTGGCATAGGTGCATCTGGATGCGGTGACGGCATATGCCTGTTTCTCATCTGCCTCATCATCTTGTGTCGTTGAAGCTCTGGACCATACTCTAACACTTTCTTCCATGTTTTTTGCTGATCGGGCGTCAGCAATTTATTAATTGCAAACCACGAGTTGATCTTGATCATATGCATCTGCACTTTCAGATCTGCTAGATCGTTGATCTTTTTCTCGATGGATGCTTTGTCCGGGGCATCTGCCTTCAGGAGCTGTTGGAGTTCAATTCGCGCAGTTTCCACTTTCGCCTTTTGAGCAATTGTCTGCTTCTCCGCATCGAAATGGATTTTTTCAACATCCTTCTTTTGTTCATCGGTAAGATTAAGCTTCCCCATGAACTTATGAATCTGCTTCGTATCGTCCAGCTGGCTGTACAATTGAGCACTGAAGAGCATCAAAACAGCCGCTATCATTACTGTAAGTCGTTTCATTATGTTTCTCCTTTTATTAATGACTTCCATTGTTTGATGAGTTACGGCGAAAAAGGTTTAAAGGCAGTCTTGAAGTCTGTGGGAAAACAGAAAAAGGATAGTTCAAATATAGATTCAGAAGAAATTAGAATCGAATACCCCCTGGTAAGACGGCATGTGGAATAACGTGAAATTAAGATCAAATCTATTGAAGATTGATCGTCTCTTGTTTTACTATCTCAGCCATCACGATAAAAACTTTGCTACTGATAATAACCACATTGTAGCGATATTTGACAACCTGCAGTACACACGTTCCAGTCATCGCGCCAAGGTCGCTGCCCGCGATTGAATAGCTGCCTTGGGATGAAGACGATCCCGATGAAATCGAGCTCTTCATAAATGAACCTCCATTCCCAACAATAACAATGAGAATGGAATCAAGTCCATTGGGATTTGCATTGGTCCAATTTATATTCAGTCCATTTGCCTTCACTATATTTTCACCACTGGCAGGTGAACTGATTTCAAATGTAACAGGTGTTAGTGTATAAAGACCACTTGTAATTGCAGGAATACCTCCTCCACCGGAAACAGTCCAGTTATGTACGGTGCCATTAGAGAATTCAACAGAAGAGAGTCCCGTTCCACCCAATGTAAAATTATTCATATAGTAAATCTTTGACCCGTCAGTATGTTTTGGCAGCGTATCGGAAACTACCGTTACAGTACCGACATCCACTCCGTTTCCAAATTGAGCAAATCCCAATTTAAAAGTAACGGTATATGAAGGAATTCCCTGATACGCAGGAGTTGAGTAATCATATTGAACGGTGGACAACAATCCACCGTAGTTTGGAACACTGCTTAAATTAGGGACAGGCTGTCCGCTGGCATTTGTTACAGCCGGATTGGACGGTGTAGTGAGTGTTGGTGTGTTTGGCAATGCATTTTGTTTATTGCACCCTGCGAGAACAACTGCTCCAATCAATATTGTCGTTAAAAACAGCCTTTTCATGACATTCTCCTATGAGAGAATCAATGAACTCTTGCGGTATTACATACTGACCTCACCGCAATTGGACTAATTTTAAGCTTAAAATTTATAAATTGATTGTTGCTTGAATTATCCAGAAAGTCGGGGAAGGCTCTTTGATTGAATCGAAGAGGTTCTTCGTACTCCAGGTCTAAATGTTCGCAACACAAGAACCATTCCTGCTGCAATCGAAATTGAGATCCTGACAATACCACCGAGGCGGCTGCTGCGATGATCCGAGCCGAATGACCTTTAGCTATGATAGTCATTCCTTTTCCTACCGATGCAACAACTTTAATCATTCCAGGTTCTTACATTTCCGTTTCTCTTTATTAACTTTTTGGCTGGAACTTTTCTACTTCTTCCAATATGGTAGCAACAATTTCGTTCTCTTTGACGCGCTTGATCATCTCACCTTTGCGATAGAGAATGCCGACCCCTTTGCCTGCTGCTATACCAATATCTGCAGAACTTGCTTCTCCGGGACCGTTCACCACGCAACCGAGCACTGCAATCGTGACAGGTTTCTTTACCTTTGCAAGTTTTTCTTCAAGCTCGCCCATGATTTTAAAAAGGTCAACTTCGATCCGGCCGCATGTTGGGCATGCAATTAATTCGACAGTGCGTGAAGCAAGGTTAAGCGAACGCAAAATTTCTTTTCCTACTTCAACTTCCTTCACAGGATCGTCGGTAAGCGAAACGCGAATCGTGTCGCCAATTCCTTCAGCAAGTAAAGCACCAATACCAACCGCCGATTTAATAGTGCCGCTGCGTGTCGGTCCAGCTTCTGTGACACCCAGATGCAATGGAATGTCTGTTCGTTCCGCAACAAGCCGATACGCTTCAATCATCAATTTCACGTCCGTGGATTTTACCGAGATGACAAGATCTTTGAAGTCATATTCATTACAAATTTCCACGTGGCGCATTGCACTTTCGTACAATGCTTCCGCTGTTGGGTAGCCATGTTTTTGGAGGATATCTTCTTCCAACGAACCGGAATTCACTCCAATACGAATAGGAATACTGCGCTCTTTTGCTGCCGTCAGTACTTGTTTGATGCGATCCTTCGATCCAATATTGCCGGGATTGAGACGAACTTTTGCCACACCGGCTTCAATTGCCTTAAGAGCGAAAATGTGATTGAAATGAATATCTGCGACAATTGGTACCGGTGACTGTTTTACAATTTCAGTCATTGCAGCTGCAGCTTCTTTGTCATTAACCGTCACTCGAACAATATCGACACCGGCTTCTGTCGCTGCTTTGATTTGTGCGATAGTACCAGCAACATCATCCGTTTTTGTTTTTGTCATTGTTTGTACAGAGATTGGCGCATCACCACCGACTTTTATGCCGCCGATATTAACTTGCCGAGTCTTCCTTCGTGTAGTTACCTTGTATGTCTCGTGTTGTTGGCTCATCGATCATCTATCTTTCCATATAAAAACAAAGGGCACGATGAATCGTGCCCCTACAATTTAATTCATACGTTTACTTGCTTCGAAGAGTATCTTCTTCTCTTCCTCCGATAAACTTTGATATCCGCTTCGGCTGATTTTGTCAAGAATCTCATCAATGCGCTTTTGTGCGTCCACTGGGGGCTCTTTCGGTTCGAAAGATTTCGATTTGTTTATATCAAATACCTTTGCATCCACTACATCGCCCGAAGAAGTTGTTGGATGGCTCCAAGGCGCAGATGACATCCACGATTGAAAAGTTCCGCGACTTTTTCCACGAGTCAATTGCCGGCGATCATATAAAATATAAAGATATCCAGCGACCGCTCCGCCAAGATGTGCAAGATTAGCAACATTTCCCTGTCCGCCCACCGACATGACACCAAAAACAATGAGGATAATGACAAAGTATTTTACTTTCACTGGAATCAAGAAATAAAGAAATATGTATCGATCAGGGAACATCGCTGCAAAGGCAATCATAACGCCGTAAATTGCTCCAGATGCCCCGATCGTTGGGCCAAGCGCTGGCTCAAAGATCGGCGAAAGTATTAGCTGGGATAACCCAGCCGCCACGCCGCACGATAAATAATAAATAAGAAATTTCTTTGCTCCCCAAATATGTTCAACTTCCATCCCGAACATCCATAGCCCAAATACCATATTAAAGAATAGATGCCAGAAATCTGCATGCATAAATTGATAGGTAATAAGCTGCCACGGATAGAAACCCTCACCGAGTGGCATCAAACCAAAAACCGTTGTTAACACCATATGCAAACTTATGCCGTTAAAATGGAACGCACTGAAGAACCACATTAAAATAAATATGGCACTATTGGTGATCAATAATCCCTTTATGACAGGCGGGAAAAATTGGAATCCTCCAAACATTGAGGGACGGTAGTAATTGCCTTGATTGTCGTAAGCCATTTTCAGATTTTCTGCGCCAGTGGCGCAACCGCTTTCGGCGGAGATTTAATAATTCGGTGATTGTGTGATCGAAAAAATGCAGCCATTGTTTATCTGACAGCTAATTACTTTCTTCTTTTTACCTTTTACTTTCTACCTTCTACCTTTTCTCACTTATCATTCAGCGCCGCAACACCCGGCAGAACTTTTCCTTCCAAGAATTCCAATGAAGCACCGCCGCCTGTTGAGACATGCGATACGGCTTTATCGAGTCCGGCTTGTGCAATGGCCGACGCAGAATCTCCGCCGCCAACTACTGTAATCGCGCCCGCCTTTGTTGCAGTAACTAACGCTTGAGCAACGGCAGTAGTTCCTTTTGAAAAGTTCGGCATTTCAAATACACCCATCGGTCCGTTCCAAACAACCGTTTTCGCTTTCACGATTTCATCGCTGTATATTTTGATAGTCTCAGGACCGATATCCATTCCAATCCAATCAGATGGGATTGCGTTGATTTTCACTGTCTTTATCGCTGCTGCGTTATCAAACTTATCGGAAATGACACAATCGACCGGCAGCATCAACCTTACATTTTTCGCTTTTGCCTCATCAAGAATTTTCTTTGCCAATTCGACTTTATCTTCTTCTAACAACGATTTTCCGATCTCCAATCCTTGTGCTTTGTAGAACGTGAAGATCATTCCACCGCCAATGAGCAGCGCATCCACTTTGTTCATAAGGTTCTGGATGACATCAATTTTGCCGGATATTTTTGCACCGCCGATGATTGCAACGTACGGCTTCGCGGGATTCTCAACTGCTTTGCCGAGATACGCCAATTCTTTCTCCATCAAGAATCCTGCAACAGCCGGCAAATAATGTGCAATAGTCTCTGTAGATGCATGCGCACGGTGTGCAGTGCCAAATGCATCATTGACAAAGATATCGCCATAGGAAGCAAGTTCCTTCGCCATCTGTTCACGTTCCGCTGGATCTTTTGAAGTCTCTTGTTTATGGAAGCGGGTATTCTCGAGCATCAGAATTTCGCCATCCTTCAATCCGTCAACCATTGCTTTCGTTTCTGCGCCAATGGCTGCCGGAGCAAGTTTTACCGGTTTGTTCAGAAGTTCCGCAAGATGGGCAACGATCGGTTTCATCTTATGTTTGCCTTCGATGAACTTTGCTTCATCGAATGGCTTGCCATCTTTCTCGGCTTTCTCTTTTGCTTTCTGAGTATCTTTTTTCGGATCTCCAAGGTGTGACATGAGCACGAGATATTTTGGTTTTTGATCAAGGACATATTTAATTGTTGGAAGTGCTGCCCGCATACGGATGTCGTCTTGAATGACGCCGCTCTTCAGTGGTACGTTAAAATCCACGCGCATAATAACGCGCTTGCCGGTAAAACTTATATCGCTCACAGTTTTCTTATTCATTGTTTTTCTCCGTGAAGAGATGGATGTTTGATTATTCCGGCAACGCCGGAGTCCCTTTCATATATAAAAAACGGGCTTCGACCCGATAAGTCGTCAGCCCGATGCAGAAAAACATTCTGCCCGATGCTATTGTGCACCGGGCAGATAAAAATTGAACACATCTGAATTTTACTTCAGTTTCGATGCAATAAGGTTTGTCAAATCAACTGTGCGGACTGAATAGCCCCATTCGTTGTCATACCACGAAACAACCTTGAAGAATCTCTTTTCGCCCTTGAGATTGTTCTGCAATGTTGCAAGAGAATCATAGATGGACGATCGATCATCATGAATGAAGTCCGTCGAAACAACCTCTTCCTTACAATAACCGAGAATACCTTTGAGATACGTCTCTGATGCTTTCTTCATCAAACCATCAATCTCTTCAATGGAACTATCCCGAGTTGTACGGAATGTAAGATCAATGACTGACACATCCAGGGTTGGAACCCGAAACGACATACCTGTCAGTTTACCCTTTACCATTGGGAGAACTTCCCCAACAGCTTTCGCAGCACCGGTTGTGGAAGGGATAATATTATTCGAAGCCGCACGACCACCTCTCCAGTCCTTTTTGGATGGACCATCAACGGTCTTCTGTGTTGCTGTAGTCGAATGAATCGTCGTCATCAATCCAGTTTCAATGCCAACACCTTCCTTAATCAATACGTGTACAACGGGAGCCAGGCAGTTTGTTGTGCACGATGCATTGGATACGATATTGTGTTTTGCAGGATCGTATTCATTATCATTGACACCCATGAGAAGTGTTTTGACATCGCCTTTTCCCGGTGCGGAGATAATGACTTTTTTTGCACCTGCCGCAATGTGTCCTTTTGCCTTTTCGGAATCGGTGAACAAACCGGTAGATTCAATCACAATTTCAACGCCAAGTTCTTTCCATGGCAATTGCGACGGATCTTTTTGAGCCATCACGCACTTAATTTTATGACCGTTCACAACGAGAACATCATCCGCTTCCAATGAAGGATTGCTTTTCTCGCTACCTAACGTCCCACGGAAATGACCATGGATTGAGTCATATTTCAATTGATACGCAAAATATTTTGCGTCCGTGCTCACATCGACGACTGCAACGACATCAAGTGTTTTACCGAGAACACCTTTATCAGCCATAACATTGATAATTTGCCTGCCAATGCGGCCAAAACCATTAATACCTACTTTCACTGCCATTGTAATTATTCCTCCAAAGAGATTTTATGTAAGATACGCACTATCTATCCAATACTACCGATTTAAATTAGGTAGAAATCACAAAAAATGCAAGAAGATGCGGGAAAGCCATAAATTAATGAGATACTCTATCGTCTGATATCGCAAGAAATGTACGGGAACACAATCTGAGTGGACTTGAACTTGAGTGGTTTGAAGATGAATTAAATTCCGCTGTCACTCTTAAAAGCAGGCAAACAATGACATATCGTGCAACTCATTTTAATAAAGAATTGTTTCAGTATCCAAATGTTATCCTCATATAAGGTTTTTACAAATCACTTATTCAAGTCGTTATACGCCGCTTCCATTAATAGAAAGAACGCTTGTCCTTCGGTTGAGCGGCCAGAACTTTGAAATGCAGGCGCACCGCATACTCCTGTCAAGTATCCATGATCATCAATTTTCGCATAGGCGGCTTTGCGCATCTTTTCTGCTGGTTCTCGATAGGAACTTTCTAACCATCCGCCTTTTAGTCCTCTGAAAATTGAATATGCCAGCATTTGAGCGAGATTTAATTCGATAAATGTATCAGGTTCATTTACAAAATCATAGAACAAACCGTCTTTACACATATGGGCCAAACATCCTTTAAGGAGTTGTTTGTGATACTCAATGATTTTCTCTTTTTCTGATTTCATATTTTCTGGCATCATTCGTATGATGCGGCTGAACGATGCGGCGGCCCATCCATTTCCTCCCCCCCAGAATCTTTTATTTAGAAACTTCTGTTCACCGTCATGCCATCTGTGAGAAAATAACTGATGCTCTGGATTCCATAAAACCTTTCTTAACCCATCAACTTGCGCAAGAGCTTCATTATATTTTCCTGCCGCTGCAAGGAATGGCGGCGACATATAAAACCCATCACTCATGATTTGGGGAGAATCCATCGTATGATAAATAACACCTTCCTTACTTCGAGGTGCTTTTACTAAAAGCCATTCAAGCATTTTATCTGCGGCAACTTTAAATTCTTTTTCGCCTGACATTTGATATGCATGTAAGACTCCTTCCCCAGCCGCCGCAGGATCAATCACTCCATTATCAGAATACACGACCGATAATCTGCCATCGTCTCTTTGCCGCAATACCGCTTCTTTTGCCATCAGATAGAGCATCTCTTGATTCCCAAGTTCAAGCATTGCCTGCAGAGCGACTCCCTGCTCCCAAGAAGCGCGCTGCATAGAAAGCATTGCACGTGTTACCTTTTCCATGGCGGCAGACTGTTCACTTTTTTCAGACTTCTCTTCATTTGTTGTTTTAGCGATATAATATGGCAAAGCAGTGATTGCGCTACCAAGAAACGATGTTTTCGCTATAAAATTTCTACGGTTCACGGTGTCATCCTCAGATAAATGTTACTAACATTGCATCCCTATGTGAAGCCATCCCGGCTTGTCGGGACCCATCACGTGTATATCGTTTGCCACAGGGTGTTTATTCTTTCCCTTCATCTTCTCCCTCTTTAGCCAAGCCGTAACGTTTCATTTTGGTATAGAGATGGCTACGCTGGATTTCCATAGCTTCAGCGGTCTTGGTGACGTTCCACTTGTGAATTTCCAATTGCTTCTTAATGAACGCCGCTTCAGCACGCTCTTTGAATTCCTGAAATGTTCCACTCACATCGAGCGAACCTAGATCCATCCCGCTGGTACTTCCAAACGCATCGAGCACAGTAATATCAATCGAAGTGCCGTGTGATAAAATGACCAGGCGTTCCACTGCGTTTTTTAATTCGCGCACATTGCCGGGCCACTCGCGTTGAACGAGGACATGGATCGCATCATTGGAGATTTCCTTCCGCGCAATTCCATTCCGCGAACAAACATCCTCAATAAACGATTGAACGAGGACAGGAATATCGTCTCGATGTTCGCGCAGAGCCGGCGCGTGAATCGGAATGACGTTAAGCCGGTGAAAGAGATCATTGCGAAAATTCCCTTTACTAATCTCCTCTTCCAAGTTCTTGTTGGTCGCCGAAAGAACGCGGACATCAACAGCAATAAGTTTGCTGCCCCCAACACGTTCGATTTTTCCTTCTTCCAATGCACGAAGTACTTTCGCCTGCGCTTGCAGACTCATATCGCCAATTTCATCGAGGAAAAGAGTTCCTCCGTCAGCCTGTTCGAACTTGCCAATGCGCTGCGCTGTCGCTCCTGTAAAGGAACCTTTTTCATGACCGAATAATTCCGATTCAATCATTTCAGAAGGAATCGCAGCGCAGTTGACTTCCACAAACTGTTTTGCATTGCGTTTGCTGAAACGGTGTAGAGCGTGCGCGATCAGTTCCTTCCCAGTTCCATTCTCACCTGTGATCAATACGCGCGCATCCGTCGGTGCTACTTGATTGATGACGGCAAGTATCTCTTTCATCTTCTTGCTCTCGCCAAGGATGCGCCGCTTCCCTTCCACACTTTCTTGCAGCTTCTCGAAATCTTCTGAAAGTTTTGCATGCTGGATCGCATTACGAATGGTGACAAGAAGTTTATCACGATCAAGGGGTTTGGAAAGAAAATCGAAAGCGCCCAGCTTCGTCGCTTCCACCGCCGTCTCAATAGTCCCGTGGCCGGAAATCATTACCACCGGCAGCTTCTCATTCTTCTCTCGAATCTTTGTCAGTACTTCGATGCCATCCATGCCGGACATTTTCACGTCTAACAACACTACATCGACCGGCAAGCGATCGAGTTTCTGTAACCCTTGTTCGCCGTTCTCTGCAAACTCTACTTCGTAGCGATCGTATTCAAGAATCATCTTGAGCGATTCACGGACGGATTTGTCATCATCAACAATAAGAATAGTTTTCATATGAGTTTTCAGTCATCAGTGGTCAGCGAAGAAAGACTGGTTCCTATTTACGACCTTCATGTGGCAAAATCAAGTAATCAGATGGAAGTAATGTCTTTACGACCAACAAATCGCGGCCGAAACTTTTGCCTTGTTCGTTTGCACGTTTATCGCGCGGGTCATCTGTGCCGCCAACAACTAATTTCTCTTCTCCCCACTCGATAAGATTGCCAGTGGTTCGCGTGAATCCAGGTGACTCAGATGCAAAGGCAAGATATGCTGATCCAAAAAAATGTTGTAGTTTGTCATTATCGCCATGAGAGCCTGGCGGTGTATCTGCATACACTTGCGTAGGAAGATTTTTTACACGGGCATAGAAGATACTATCTGCTTCGAATGTCAGCGGCAATGCGAGTGACTTGAAGATCGGCATTTTAATATCAACATTTCGATGTTCAAGTACAGCCATAAACGAAAGAAAAAGTGCACGCGCAATATTGTATTCTGCAATCTTTAACGATTTCAAATAGATGGCATCGATAGCACGTATATCGCCGCACTGACCGCGTAAGATCTGAAATCGAGCATCACAAATATATTCTCTGATACGTTTCGTGTCGAGGATAATCGACGGCGTGAATATATCTGAGACAAATGCGCCAATCGAAAAGCCTTTATTCTTCCCTTCATCGAAATCCCAGGAAAGGTCATTCGGACTTTTTTCATCATTGCATTGCGCGTGTGCCGTTGTGCATAAAGAGAGCGGACATACACATAGAATGACACACAGCAATTTGAAAACAGATATATTGTGCCTCGGTATCACCATTTGGTACTTTTGTACTACGTATAAACTTCACACAGGTTTCCATCGACAACATCATGGACATTAATTGGGTTTTACTTCGTTGATCTTTTTTGTCCAAAGTTCATACACCAAATCTTTCGCCTCTTCGTTTTTTGGATTGATCATAACTGCTTGCAAAGCATAATCGATTGCGCGGTCATTTTTCCCCATCCAGTTAAGACAACGGGCAAGCCGCAGAAATACAGCATCATCGCGAATATTGAGATTACGTTCGTATTTGTCACGTATCTGTATGGTACGTGCGTATTGATCAGCGGCTTTGACATATCGTTGTGTTCCATAATAGAGATCAGCTAAGCTAAGACGGTAGCTGTCCACTGTGTCAGTTGCGAGATTGATACTTTTGTAGAGCAGATCCTCGCTTTCTTTAGTATCGATGGGGGTTAATATAGTTGTGCGATCGCGTTCGATCATGTATTTTAACCACGCATATTTTTCCAACACATCAGGATTGGTTGATTCAAGCTCTGCAAGTTTCTTGTAATATGAGAGAGCTTCTCGCGATAAGTTCAATAGTTCGGCCGTCTTCGCAAGCCGTTTCAAGAGCGGAACATCGTTTTGATATTTCTTCTGAAGATCACTGAGAACTGCATATCCAAAACGAGAAAAACTGTTTTGTCGTTCAGTATGGAAAAATCCAATATTGCGCAACTCTTCATCTGTTAACAACTTGTTTTCCATACGTTTTTTGAGTTGTATTTCCATGCCATCGCATCTTGTGCGTTCATCATATTGTGCAAGTTGTACTACGGTAGTACCTAAAAAGAATGTGCCTGGCGCGCCGTATTCTAATCTAGGATGATCTTCTGTATTTAAATCACCAATGCCAATATATCGCACCACCGATTCCGGCGGAAGCATTTCAAGTGAAAGCAGTGTTGCGGCATCTTGAAGTTGAATCTGCTGTAAATCTTCTTTCACACCTTTTAGGGATATGGCGGTTTGTATCCTTTCAAAGGTCATCGTTATTGGCTGATTTGAACCAATCATAATCACATCAACGTCCAGCGGTTGCCAGATTGATACATATTTGAAGCTTGATTGAAATGTGCGCACAACCAATTTAAAGAGATCGTCGTTCATTTCATAAAGATGAAACCATTGGACCATCAAGCCACCGGTATTCATCCGACGTTTACATTCTTCAAAAAAATCTGTTGTGTACAAATTGCCGATACCGGCAATCCAAGGATTCGATGGTTCGCTTATAATGATATCGTACTTACGCGGAGTAAGCTTGAGGTACGCAAGCGCATCTTCGATAAATAATGTCGTGCGTGGATCACTCAATGGATTATGATTCACTTCTTTAAAGTGCGACGATGCTTCTACAACTTCTGGTGATATCTCAACGCAATCCACACGCTTTACGGGATGCGTTAAAACACTACCAAGTGTGATGCCACTGCCAAGACCTATCACTAAAGCATTCAGTGGATCTTGATGAATAAAACATGGAAGTTGACCGAGGAGCACTTGTGTTGGCAAATCTCCTTTTGATGATGCATCTGCTTTGCCATTTACAATTAGGATTTTTTGTTTTTCACTGCCAACTCCACCTTCGACAACACCGATCGTTGCCGTTGTCCCTTCTTTATAGAAGAGCACTTTTGTCATATTTTCTTTGTCTATAAAATCTGCATACCTCATTGGCAATTGAGCATTTGAATGAATCCGGCGAAAAACACCAGACAGCATCGCTCCGCTGTTCCACGTTGGAACAAATATCGAATACGATATGACTGCACATACTACAATTGATAACGCAATGAACGTCTGGCGACGTGGAACCGAACCTGTAAAGAGAAGTACAAGCAAGGCAGCAAGTAGGTTACAAGCAATTCCGACTTCAATTGCATGCCTAACTCCAATCAGCGGAATCAACACAAGTCCCGCTAAGAGCGAACCAATCACAGTACCAAGAGTGTTCACCGCAAAGATGTTTCCAACTGATTTGCCAAGAACATGAATACCGCGGGAAGCTATGCGCGTTGCGACAGGAAGCGACATACCAAGAAAAATAGTGGGCATAATCATCAAAACGAAGCAGAAGAAAAACTGAATGGCAAGAAATATTGGATACGTAGCGTCACTGCGGGTGAGAAAAGACGCAACTTTCCAAAACTCATAAGGAATGCGCACGTACATTGGAATTGTTGCAAGCATCGATAACACAATACCAACCTGACACCACATGAGCATAGCGGATAGATTCTTTACTCTCTGAATGAGTAACGACACAATGAAACTGCCAATAGTTATCCCGGAAATAAAAGTCACAAGCATAAGCGAGAAAGAATATGTTGAAGAACCCAATACAGGAATTAATAATCGCACCCATGTCACTTCATAGATCATGGCTGCTAAACCGGAAATTCCAGCAACGACAATGGCGAAAATTACATCTCTACGGGGGAAAATAATTTCAGGCTCTTCCGATTCTTTTGAATTGTTTTTCTCCTGTTCCGTCTTTACCACAGACAATACAATGGCAATACCACCAATCAAAAAATTAACGACCGCTGCAAAATATACAGTTGTGCTCAATCCAAGAATTCGGATGAAGAAGAAACCGGCAAGCAGCGAACCAAAAACCGCACCTAAACTATTGAGAAAATAGAGTACTGCAATATTTCTGCCCGATTCTTCCAACTTGCGAGAGATAAAGCGAACAAGTATAGGTAGTGTACCGCCCATTAATATTGTTGGAACCAACAACGAACAAAGGCTTGTCAAAAACTTGAGAAGAAGAACAGCTGTTCCGTCACTAGGAAGTTGTAATGAAACAACAATCGAGATGAAAATACTTTTCAGGACTTCGAGGAACTTCGGATACAGCAAACAATAAACACCTATGCCTAATTCTAGAAAAGCATAGAGCCGAAGCGGATGTTCTGCGTGGTCCACTTTCCTTCCCCACCATGCCGAACCGATGGCAAGTCCACCCATAAAAGTGGCAAGCACGATGGTCTGTGCATACGTCGTATTGCCAAGAAAAAGCGAAAGATATTTAAACCAGACAATTTGGTAGATGAGTCCGAGTGCACCAGATACAACGAAGAGTATTCCTATGATTGAATGAATCGTTTGACGGGATAAAGTTTTCATCGAATGTGACTTTCCGCGTTTATTTGTAATTATTTATTTTATCTCTGAATATTTCTTTTTAAAATATTCCGCCGTCAAACGCAATCCTTGTTCTAATTGCACGGTAGGTTTCCAGCCAAGCTCGCTCTCAATTTTTTTATAACTGATGACACTGCGCTGCTGCTCACCGGCTTTTACCGGAGCGTGTTTTTCCGGACAGGGCGGATTGAGATGACCGCGCAATTCGAGGAAGAGTTTATTTACATCGGTTTCGATGCTTGTACCTATGTTGAAGACATTCGATCCATTGTACGTGAGAGCCAACACATTTGCTTTCACAACATCGCCAACGAACGTATAGTCCCGCGTCTGTTTGCCATCACCATTAATGACCGGCTGTTCACCTTTCAACATTTTATTACAGAAAATGGCAACAACACCGGCTTCGCCATGCGGATTCTGGCGCGGGCCATAGACATTTGCGTAACGAAGAATAACATGATTGATTCCATAAACTTCTTTGTAGAAAAAGAGATATTTCTCTGTGCAAAGTTTCGTGATGCCGTACGGAGAAAGCGGGCGCGTAGGATGTTGTTCATCAGCAGGAAAATAATCTTGTTCACCATAAATTGCGCCGCCGGTGGAAGAGAAGATAATTTTCTTCACTCGGTGCTTCTTTGCAGACTCGAAGATATTTAATCCACCAAGGACATTGACAGAAGCATCGAACTTCGGATCGCTCACTGACCGTCGCACATCCATTTGCGCCGCCAAATGATTTACCACATCGATTTTTTCTTTCTGAAATACATCTTCCAATTTTTCGTTTCGGATGTCGAGTTGATAGAATTTTGCTTTCGGATTTATATTCTCCAAAACACCACCGGACAAATTATCTACAATAACAACATGATGCCCTTCGGCGATGTACGCATCTGCTATATGCGATCCGATAAATCCGGCGCCGCCTGTTACAAGAATATTCAATGGTTCTCCCTGCTGATTATTTTATTTTGCATGTACATGCGTTAATGCTTTTTTGCCGATGTCACTGCGGTAATAAGCGCCATCAAATGTAATTTTCTCAACTGTACGGTACGCGTTTTGGATCGTCTGCTCCAGTTCATTATTAAAACCAATCGCTGTCACTCCGAGCACACGCCCGCCGGATGTAACAATTGCACTTCCTTCTTTTTTTGTGCCAGCATGAAACACCACGACGCCATCTTCTGCTTTGATGTTTTCCAATCCGAAAATCTGTTTACCGGTCTGGTATTTGTCCGGATAGCCATGCGATGCCATCACGACGCACACGGCTGAAGCCGAATGCAGTTTTACTTTCGATGAATCAAGCCGGCGTTCTGAGATGGAGAGAAATATTTCCGCCAAATCTCCGTCGATAAGAGGAACAACAACCTGCGTTTCCGGATCGCCGAAACGGCAATTATACTCCAGCACTTGAGGTCCATCTCGTGTTATCATCAATCCGATATATAAACATCCGCGATACGGCATACCTTCTTGTTTCATGCCGTCGAGCGTCGGTTGGACCACTTCATGCAGCACGCGCTGAAGAAGTTCATACGTCACAATAGGTGCTGGTGCGTACGCCCCCATACCACCGGTATTTTTTCCAAGATCACCATCAAGAATACGCTTGTGATCCTGCGCCGAAGCGAGTGTGGCAAATCGCTCGCCATCCGTCAAGACAAACAGTGACGCCTCTTCACCATTTAAAAATTCTTCAACGACAATGTGATTACCGGCAGAACCGAACGCTTTCTGTAAGACAATTTCATCCAGTGCAAGAGCGGCTTCCTGCCGGCTCTTACAAATAAGCACTCCTTTGCCTGCCGCAAGACCGTCCGCTTTCACAACCATCGGCGGCTCAATGGTGTTGATATATTTTTTCGCTTCGTCAATTGCAGTCGCTGCAAAGCTCCGATAGTGAGCTGTCGGAATGTGATGCCGCAACATAAAATTTTTCGAAAAAACTTTACTGCCTTCCAATTGGGCAGCAGCCTTACTTGGACCAAAGATTTTGAAGCCGCGTTCTTCGAAGGCATCCACTATTCCTTCAACAAGAGGCTGTTCGGAACCAACAACTGTCAGATCGATCTTTTTTTCCTTTGCAAACTTCAGCAACCCTTTGATGTCAGACGGCTTCAATGGTACGCAGACGGCACATTGTTCGATACCGGCATTTCCGGGTGCGCAAAAGACTGTTTTTACGTTCGGGCTCTGACGAAGTTTCCACACAAGTGCATGTTCTCTTCCACCGGAACCAATGACAAGAATATTCACGCTGATTGCTCCTTCACCTTCACAAATCCGGCACGATCATAATCCATGAGCAACTCGAATTGTTTCGCCAATTCAGCTGTGAGTGTTAACCGATTGAATTTTGCCGCAAACGATTCCTGCACGCGTTCTAATTTTTTCTGTTCGAACCGCTTGAACTGTTCGAGGATGGCACTCTCGTGCGCTGTGACATCTTTCAGCGGAACACAAATCGCCGCACCGCTCTCTTTGATGACCTGCTTCGTATATCCATCGGTGACCGAGGCGATTAAAGGCTTTCGCGAACCGAAATATTCATACAACTTGCCGGGTGTTTGGTAGTCGTTATCAATAACGAACCATAACACATCAGATTCAACTAAGTGTTTTATACATTCCCTATGCGGCAAATACCCCAGAAAGTGAACAGCATTCTGTAAATCCAATTTTTTCACAAGCTGCCGGTCTTCTTCACGCACGTTGCCAATAAAGTGTAATTCGACTCGTCCGCGAATCTTTGGATTCGCTTGTAAAACATTTGCGAGTGCTTGAAGCATTTTTACCGGATTCCTTTCGGCATAAAATGTCCCCGCGTGAGCAATTTTCATTTTTACCGGCTTCGCTCGTTTCTCAGTGTTCGTCGGTGGAAAATCCTCCGCATCAAATCCTTGCGAGATAATCATTACTTCATTGTAATCTACAGTTTTATGACGCCGCAGAATACTTTCCTTCACTCGCCGGTGCGTTACGATGACCCTATCTGCAGCTTTGAGAACTCGCCTCTCTAAATGTGTATGCCACCAGCGATGCAGAGGGGTTGGAAAATATTTGAATGGATAATCAAGCCATGCATCTCTATAATCCACCACCAGAGGGATCTCATACTTGCGTTTCAGTGCTGCGCCTATAAGAAAATCGGTTTGCGGCGGAGCAGTAGCAAACAACAGATCAAAGCGCTCCTGTTCGATGAGTTCCGATGCTGCCTTCACAGCAATGGATTTCCATCCGATCTTTGTATCAGGGATGAAAAATAAATCACCAAAGAATTGCAGTATCTTCCGCATCCGTTCCGAAGGCATCTTTATAACGCCTTGCTTCTTGAGTAAGCGATTCACATCGTAAGAATTTGTGCGAATAATCCTCACACCGGCCTCTTCTGCTTCCTTCAACAAGGTGTCATCAAATGCATAGTACCCAGTCGGTTCCACGGTGAGCACTGTCGGTTTCCAGCCGTATTTTGGAAGAAACTTCGCAAACTTCACCGTTCGCTGCACACCGCTTAATCCCATTGGAGGAAAATAATATGCAATGATTAAAACTTTTCTAAATCCGTCATTCGTCATAAATCACACAATAATTAATTCTTTTGAAGATGTTGTCAGTATGTCGCAGCCGTTTTCACGAACAACAATATCGTCTTCGATACGCACGCCACCGCGACCCGGAAGATAAATTCCCGGTTCAATCGTCATGACATTGCCAGTGTGAAGCACTGCCGCACTGAGTGCAGAGATACGCAATGGGTCGTGAACATGAATGCCTAACCCGTGACCCAGCGAGTGGATGAAATATCGTCCATAGCCATTCTGTCTAATGTATTTCCGCGCGATTGCATCAATTGAACGAGCCGTCACTCCGTTACGCACTGCCTCGATAGCTTTCTTTTGCGCATCAAGCACAATTTGGTACACGTTCTTCATCTCTGCCGAAGGATTTCCAACTGCAAGTGTGCGTGTCATATCGCTGTTGTATCCATGATAACAACAGCCAAAGTCCAGTACGACCATTTCGCCGCGCCGAATTTTTTTTTCAGATGCCCGGGCATGCGGTAAAGCTCCTCGTTCACCGCTTGCAACAATCGGATCGAATGCATCGCACTCAGCGCCGTATTTCCGATGCAAGTAGCTGATTTCCGCCGCGATGTCGCATTCACGCACACCCGGACGCACGAGCGTTAAGAGATTTTTAAACACTTTATCGCTCAAGCGAGCGGCAAAACGAATCAACTCAATTTCTTTGTCATCTTTGATCGCAGTGATATTTTCGAGAATGCTTTTTACGGAAATGAACTGCCTGAGGGGCAGCAGTTTTTTCAAACACTTCATATCCGCAACCGAAATATACTGACTCTCGAATCCGATGCGTGATTGTATTGGTATTAATTTTCTTTCAATAAGTACAGGAAAAAGATTTTGTTTCGCGATAATAATCTTGAACCCACGAACCTCCTGCGGCGCCTGACTTTGATATCGTCTGTCGGTTATAAAAAATTGTTTTGTCAGCGTAATGAGACAAAGTCCACAGGATCCAGAGAATCCTGTAAGATAACGGACATGCGCCCGTTCGGTTACAAGCATTGATTGGAGCCGAAGCTTCGTCATCAATACGCGTACTGCTTTTAGCCGTTGGTGAATCATCAAAGAATCAGAGATGGTAATTCGGCGCCTCTTTTGTAATGGAGATGGAGTGCGGATGACTTTCGCGCAATCCTGCTTCTGTCATGCGAGTGAACTGCGCTTTCTTCTTCATCTCGGCAATAGTGCGGCATCCGCAATATCCCATTGCGGCGCGCAAGCCGCCCATCATTTGATACACTGTGTCGGAAAGATTTCCTTTAAACGGCACGCGTCCTTCAATTCCCTCCGGTACTAATTTTTGGATGTCGTCTTCTGCATCTTGGAAGTAACGATCTTTGCTTCCCTTTTTCATGGATTCGAGTGATCCCATACCGCGGTACACTTTGTAACTGCGACCTTCGTACAGAACTTTTTCTCCCGGGCTTTCTTCCACACCGGCAAATAATCCGCCGATCATAACCAAATCTGCACCGGCTGCGATCGCTTTTGCAATGTCGCCGGTTTGTTTTATTCCCCCATCGGCAATAATGGGAATTTTTAGCTTTGCAGCTGCTTTTGCGCATTCCATAATAGCAGTAACCTGGGGAACACCAACACCTGCCACAACGCGCGTTGTGCAGATCGAACCCGGTCCAATGCCGACTTTCACCGCATCGACCCCCGCTTTGATGAGGTCTTTCGTTCCTTCTGCCGTGCCAACATTACCGGCGATTAACTCAATATCAAATTTACCGCGGACGCGCTTCACCATCTCGATGACACCTTGAGAATGCCCGTGCGCCGTATCCATGACGACAACATCGACACCGGCAGCAACAAGTGCAGCAATACGTTCAAGCGTATCAGCCGTAATACCTGCTGCGGCACCTACACGCAAGCGTCCATGTTTGTCCTTGCAGGCATTTGGATATCGTTTCTTTTTTTGAATGTCTTTGAATGTAATCAGCCCGCGCAATTTTCCCATTTTGTCAACGACCGGTAATTTTTCAATGCGATGTTCTTGAAGAATCACCTCGGCTTCTTCTAGTGTCGTACCAACAGGAGCAGTGATAAGATTTCCTTTGGTCATCACTTTGGAAATGATGAGTTCGAGATTCGGCTGGAAACGCAAATCGCGATTTGTAAGAATACCGACAAGATTTTCATGATCAACAATGGGGATACCGGAGATGCTGTACTTGCGCATCACATCTAATGCTTCGCCGACGGTTTGATGAGGCGACAGCGTTATAGGTTTTTGAATCATACCGCTTTCTGAACGTTTCACGCGGTCTACTTCCTCTGCCTGCCGTTCGATTGTCATGTTCTTGTGAAGAATACCAATGCCGCCCTCTCGTGCAATTGCAATTGCCATCTCGGCTTCTGTAACCGTATCCATTGCGGCACTCACTAATGGAATGTTGAGTTCAATATGCCGTGTGAGTTTTGTCCGGAGATCTGTTTCGCGCGGTAAAATCGACGATTTTGCCGGCAGCAGCAACACGTCGTCGTAAGTAATTGCTTCACCAATAATTTTTTTATTTGGCATAGTATACAACCGATAAGTGATTTATGAAAGATTAAATTTTTAAAAAATTAGTCAATAATCGATGCAAAAGCAAGAATGGGATGTGCGGAGGAATAATGATAGAGCCAGTGTCTCGATCGACACCACCACGTGCAACCGATAACTGGCTCTATTAAGAAGGAGATTTGGGAAAGTTGGTTTCGTTCCCAATGAATGTTACGGGAGTAATGATAAAAAGGTTGCAGTCACATAAAAACAAATGAGAACGTGATTACTATTCTGGAGTATCTAAACTTGGTATTTGGATTTTATATCGCTTGATTTTTAAGTAGAGCGTCTTCGGAGTAATCCCCAATGTTGCCGCAGTCTTCACACGGTTCCATCGGTAGTGTTTCAAAGCACGTTCGATGTAGAGTTTTTCAAGTTCATCCATCTTGATGAGTTTATCGGCGGCGGGTAATTGAGACGGAACTGATGCTGCAGGCAGTGTGACACTCAGCGCAACATTCATCCACAAATCCTTCGGTTCTATAATATCGCTGTGACTGAGAGCGACAGCGCCCTCAATCACATGTTCAAGTTCGCGCACATTTCCCGGCCAATCATAACTCATGAGCACTTGAAATGCCTCCGGGTTGAGATACTTCGTTCTTGTTTTTCGTGAAAGAAAACTTTCTACCAGAAGGGGAATATCTTCTTTTCGTTCATTCAAATTTGGAAGGCGAAGACTGACAACATTTAATCTATACAGCAAGTCTTCACGAAAGCGGGCGGCTTTCACTTCTTCCTGCAAATTTTTATTCGTTGCAGACACGACGCGAACATCAACCATTCGAGTATTTGTGCCGCCAACTCTCCGAAACTCACCTGTTTCCAAAAAACGAAGAAGCTTTGGCTGCGTTGTGATGCTGATATCACCAACTTCATCCAAGAACAACGTGCCGCCGTCGGCAACCTCGACAAGACCTTGTTTTGTTTTGATGGCGCTCGTAAATGATCCTTTTTCGTGTCCGAATAATTCACTCTCTAATAATTGATCCGGCATTGCAGCGCAGTTGACGGCAATGAATGGCTGATCCTTGCGCGTACTATGTTGGTGAACAAGCCGCGCGAAGAGTTCTTTACCGGTACCGCTCGCACCTTGAATCAATACAAACGCTTCGCTCGACGCCAATTTAATTGCTTTGTTGATAATGTCTTTGAATATCTGACATTCACCAATCAGTTCCACCGGTCGTCCAAGCTGGTTCACTTCCTTGTCGATAACTAACTGCTTGTGTTCAAGTGCACGGCGGACTGTCGCTAAAAGTTCGGCTGTTTCATACGGTTTGCTAATGAAATCATATGCGCCTAACTTTGTTGTCTCGATTGCCGTTTTAACATCGACAACATTCGTCAATATAATTACCTGGGTGGTTGGGGCGTGATCTTTTATATATCTGAGAACTTCAACGCCACCAATACGTGGCATCTTGACGTCAAGTAACACAACGTCATAGACTTTTGATTGGATAAGATTGATTGCATCCGAACCGCTTAATGCAGCGTCAACTTCAAACTCCGGTAGATCTTCAAGTTCGGTTTTAACGAGATAGGTTATAGATTCTTCATCGTCTACGACAAGAACCCGATGTTTTTTTGGCATATCGGCAGGTCTCCCATGCCGGCTTTATGCGCTCGTAAGAACTCTTTCGACTGTGGTCAGCAGATCGACGAGGTCATAAGGTTTACTAACAAAATCTTCCGCACCGAGCTTCTTCGATTCAATAGCATTCTTGAGATCGGCAAAACCTGTCAACATCACCACTTTTGTTTTAGGCCAGCGTTCCTTTACAAACTTGAGTACTTCGAATCCATCGACATTGGGCATTTTAATATCTAAGAGAATAAGATCATATTCATTCGTCGTTAAAACGTTGATCGCTGCTTGTCCGTCAACAGCACTGGACACTTGATACCCCTCGCCTTCTAATTCAGTACTGAGGACATCGCGAAGTGCTTCTTCGTCATCGACAACTAAAATCTTGTTTTTTACTGGCATAGAGTATCTCCTCACAGAATGTCTGTTTTCGTCTTGGAAACCGGACATTTAAAAATTCTGAACGGGTATTTATGATTGTGATTATATGAAGAATAGTGATGAAAAGCAACCAATTCTACAAGAAAGCATATCATTTCAAATCTAAAAATATTGCATCCGCACGTACAATAGAATAAATCTTTCATTGAATGTTATACGAACTTGTGGTACTTTAGTACATGGAAACTCTCACCCGTGATCAGCAGACATCCATTCGGGTACTTCTGGTGGATGATGATGTCACCTTTGCCAAGTTGGTTCAACTTATTCTCAAACGTTTTCAACAACGCACTTTTGTTGTTCTTTGGAAGGATTCTGTTGAAAGTGCACTTGCCGAAATCGCTCAGAACCAAGAGATAGATGTGATTATCATGGACTACTACTTCCCGACTTCGAGCGGTCTGGAGTTCTGTTTACAATTGGATCAGATGGGACGATACATCCCAATCATCTTTTTAACTGGTTTTCGCGATTTCAAACTTGCGGTTGAGGCAATGAAACTTGGAGTTGAAGATTTTCTTCTGAAAGATGATTTAAACGAGGCATACCTGCCGCGAACAATTCTCAGTATTCTTGACCGTGTTCACTTACGGAAGCACAAACAGGCGGTTGAAAAAAGATTGGCCATGGCTGAAAGTCGAGCCCAGGCCATCCGTGAGTTAGTCGTCACGGTGTGTCATGAATTCAACAATCCGCTTGCAGCAGTCAAAATTAGTTTTGATCTCCTGCAGCGTCAAACGTTAGAAACTGTACAGCCCGAAGTGATGAAATCGTTTGAGAACCGATTCAATACCATCGATTCAGAAATTAAGCGGTTACGCGATCTCAATTTTGAAAAAATAGATTTCCATGGCGATTATTCTTGACACGTCTGACAAGAATGTGCGCCTTGCATTTCTATCATTTTTTTATTATTCTTGTAGAAGCAGATGGCGCAATGTGAATCCATATCAATGGCTGTAATGCGAATAAAGATGCCTGTAAAAAAGAAATTAATAATCGATAAAACTGCAATTCAAAAAACTTAAAGATTTTTAAAAGTGTCCCGCCCAACCAGCGGGACACTTTTTTTATATGAGCCTGCATGTATCAAATATCGTTCAGTTGTTTGAAGATTGGGCACCGAAGTGGGTTGCATGGGAAAAAGATAATGTCGGGTTACAAGTTGGCGACAAGCGAAACAAGGTTACAAAAATTTTAGTAACACTCGATGTCACCAGGCAAATCGTTCATGATGCAATCTCACAAAAAGTGGAACTCATCGTTTCGCATCATCCGCTGCTTTTCCGGCCGCCGTCAGCAATTATCGCAAACGACCCAATTGGTGAATTGGTCTTGCTGCTTGCAGAACATAAGATAGCTCTTTTTTCAGCACACACGAATTTAGATTATGCACAAGGCGGTGTCAGCTTTTCATTAGCAAAAGTACTCGGATTAAAGAACATTCGATTCCTTACACTGTTGAAAAATTCTCTGGCAAAGATTGTTGTGTTCGTTCCGGAAGGGCATGTGGAGCGAGTGAGAAATGCAATGACGCAAGCCGGCGCTGGAGTAATAGGTAATTACTCGTCTTGTTCTTTCGGTACGAAAGGAACAGGAACTTTTAACGGTTCAGCAGCATCCATTCCGTTTTTAGGAAAGCGTGGAAATCTTGAGTCTGTTGAGGAAACACGGCTTGAGATGATTGCATCGCGGGCAATTGTATCCGATGTGGTTGCGGCAGTAAAAGCTGTTCATCCATATGAAGAACCGGCATACGATATTGATTTTGTCGAAAATCTTAATCCAAATTTTGGAATGGGCGCTCTCGGTATGTTGCCGAAACCTCAGTCACTTGAACTTTTTTTAAAATCCATAAAACGAACGCTTGGCGTTGGAGCGTTGCGTTATACTGGCAGCTTGGCGCATAAAATTCAGAATGTTGCAGTCTGCGGCGGAGCCGGTGCCGATCTCCTGCCGGACGCTCTCGCAGCGAAAGCAGATGTTTTTGTTACTGCAGATGTGCGGTATCATACATTTCAGAAAGCAACCGACGGTATCGCTCTGATCGATGCCGGTCATTGGGAAACTGAACAAACTATTTTAAAACCCATTGCAGCTCGACTTCGTTCTGCGGCCCGCGCGGCGCACGAGCCGTTGACTGTATTCATGACAAAACATAAAACGAACCCGATTAAGATACTATAAGCTGTTTGATTACAGAGAGGAGCAACCGTTGGAAAACAGATTACGATCGTTATACATATTGCAGTTAGTTGATTCAAACCTCGACGAATTGCAGGAAATGAAAGGTGATCTACCGCAAATCGTAGCTGAATTATCAGAGAACGTAAAAAACAAGCTTGCAAACAAGAAAGAACTCGAAGACATATTAAAAAAATCGATTGTCATTCGAGATCAAACCGATACAGACATCCTTTCTCTCAAAACAAAAATTGAGAAGTATAAGACTCAACAGTTTCAGGTAAAGACCAACAAGCAATACGACATGCTGGCAAGAGAGATCGATCTCTCACAAGAAAAGATCACAAAGCTTCAAAGAGATATGGAACTATTCGAAGGCAAGGCGATGCTTGCCAAAGAAGATGCGGAAAAACTATTACCGGAACTTGAAACACTTCAAGCGGAACTTGCGAACCGAAAGAAAGAACTCGCTGCAGTCAATAAAGAGCACGAAGATGAAGAACTAAAATTAAGACACCAACGCGAAAAGATAGTGAGCAAAATTTCGAAAGCAGATTACCAGATGTATAGTAGAATCCGCAAAGCGGAAGATGGACGTGCAATTGTGGCGGTGCAGCGAAATTCCTGCGGGGGGTGCTTTAACCGCGTAACACCGCAGCGAGTGTTGGAATTGCGGAAGAATGCTGCCCTTATTGCTTGCGAAAGGTGCGGCCGCATTCTTGTATCGGATGAAATCGTCGAGAACGCAAAAAAGTCTCTATGACCATCTTCGCGTATACAGATGGCGCGTCGCGCGGCAATCCAGGTGAAAGCGGCGTTGGTATAATTCTGAAGGACGAGCTTGGCAACGTGATCGCATCGCAGTATGGTTATATTGGAAAAGCAACAAACAATATCGCCGAATATACTGCACTTGCAGCTTGTCTGAAACTCGTGCAATCAACTGAATGCAGTCAGCTTGTTGTTCATTCCGACAGCGAATTGATGGTACGTCAATTAAATGGTCAATACAAGGTGAAGGATGCACAATTGAAGAAACACTTTCACCACATCCAAAATATTCTTGTGGCGTCTCCATTTCAGTTTAAAATTAGACATGTGCCGCGCGAAAAAAATCGGGAAGCAGATGCATTAGCAAACCGCGGAATAGATACAAAAAAACTTTTACTCATGTGAACATTGCAGTATAGTTGCGTTTCAAGAAGTTGTGAAAATTTTGGTGAGAAAACTGGACGTTGAGTCCAGAAGCAGAAGCTGGTGCGTCAGGCAGCCGCCCCGATCATCGAAGATGATCGGGGAGGAAAGTCCGAACACCACAGGGCAAGGTGCCTCGCGTGTCTGCCAGAGGCGGTTCAATCCGCATCTGGTTGAAAAAGCGGGGGTTCTGCAGGCAACATCCTGCAGAAACGGATAGTATCACAGAAAACACACATCCCGGTTTCTTCGCAAGAAGGAATCGAGAGAAAGGTGAAAAGGTGGTGTAAGAGACCACCGCATCGTCAGTAATGGCGATGGTCGCGTAAGCGATCCCGATGTAACCTCAGGTTATATCGGGACAAGAGAAACCCCGCTTGGTGCAAGACCATGTAGATCCCGTTTCCCGATGAGCTAACGCTCATCGGGATAGAGTTGCCCGCACAAGTCCACGAAAGTGAAGACGGGATGGGTAGGTCGCCCAGAGAAATGGCTGCCTCGTTTCGCTGATTGCCTTGGCATTCATCGGGATTAGACAGAATTCGGCTTATCGACCAACCACTTCTTGCTTCTGGATTTTTGGTACGCTTGAATCTAAACAAGCGCTCAGGTTTCTCGCCGCATACATCAATCATCGAACTAAAGGATACCTTTGTCACCTATTAAGGAATACCGCTGGACATTACGGAGTGATACGACTGTAACGCCGGAAATAACGGAGAGAGTGCAATCGTTGTCACAGGAACTTTCCATATCTCCTGTACTAACCGAGATACTTGTAAGCCGAGGCATTGATACATTCGAGAAGGCACGGACATTCTTCCGGCCCAGCATGGAAGATCTCCACGATCCATTTATCATGGATCATATGGATGCAGCTGTAAAGCGCATCTCACTGGCAGTCTTCAACAATGAACACATGATTGTGTTTGGTGACTACGACGTTGATGGAACTGATAGCACTGCGATGCTGTGGAAATTTCTGAAAGATGCGGGCGCAAACGTCAGCTATTTTATTCCAGACAGAATCAAAGATGGCTATGGTATTTCGACTGCAGGCATTGATCATGTGCGTGATGCCGGCGCTACACTTCTGATTGCTGTTGATTGTGGTATTACGGCAGTCCAGCAAGTGGAATATGCTCGCTCCTACGGCATCGATATCATCATCTGTGATCACCATGAACCTGGGAATGAAATCCCAAACGCCACTGCCGTACTTGACGCTCTGAAACCATCTTGTTCGTACCCGTTTAAATATCTTTGCGGATGCGGAGTGGCATTCAAACTCATTCAAGCGCTTGCAACATCCGAACCAATTCGGAGCAAGTTTGGCGAAGATGCGCCAAAACGCCTGCTCGACTATTTACAATACGTAACGCTCGCAACCACAGCGGATATCGTTCCGCTTGTCAATGAAAACCGTGTTATGGTCAAATTAGGATTAGAGCTGATGAACTCTATCCCTGTACCTGGAATTCGAGCACTCATCGAAACCTCTGGATTATCACTTGGCAGAATTTCTTCCGGACAGATTGTCTTCGTACTTGCGCCGCGTATTAACGCGGTGGGAAGATTGGGAGACGCCAACCGAGCAGTTGAAATGCTTGCGAGCGATTCGTACGATCGTGCTGTTCAAATCGCTCGTGTTATGGAAGATGAAAACTTTCAACGGCGGAAGATAGATGAGGAAACGTTTCTTCAAGCGCAGGAAATTGTAGAGAAAGTTCTTGAGGCGGACAACGACAGCGCAATCGTTTTGCATCAGGAAGCGTGGCATCCGGGTGTGATCGGCATTGTCGCGTCTCGATTAGTAGAGCGATATTATCGTCCCACCATTATGATGACGACGGTTGACGGCGTTGCGAAAGGTTCTGCGCGCAGTATCTCCGGCTTCAATATTCATGAGGCACTGAAGCGGTGTGAAGACAAACTCATACAATTTGGCGGACACAAATATGCCGCCGGCTTGACAGTAGAATTAGACAGGCTCGATGAATTCCGCGATGCGTTCAAGCAAGTTGCCGCTGAACTTCTGACGGAAGAATTGCTTACGCCGGAAATAAAGATTGACGCAGAATTACAGCTTTCCGATTTAACGCCAAAATTTATTCGAGTGTTAAATCAATTCGCGCCGTTCGGGCCAGAGAACATGCGTCCCGTATTTGCAGCACGTAACGTGGAAGTGCTTGGACAACCGCGCATTGTCGGAAAGAATCATCTCCGCTTTAAGGTACGCAGCAACACCCATATTGTGGATGCTATTGGATTTAATCTCGGCCATTTATTAAGCCGAGTGCGCAACGGCAGTAAAGTTGATGTTGTCTTCTCGTTGGATGAAGGAGAATTCGCCGGTGAAACCGTTCCGCAATTAAAAATTCGAGATGTTAAGTGAACCGATGAGCAGATAAGCATATGAGTCATAATAGACTTGGACAAAAATATTTTATTCATCATACGTTAACGTTCATCTTCTCATCAGCTCAAAGGCTCAATGGCTTCATAACTCTCACCATGTAAGGAGAGGAACAATGTCCGGTCATAGCAAATGGTCAACAATTAAGCGGAAGAAAGCCGTTACCGATGCACGACGCGGCAAAGTCTTCACGCAGGTCATCAAGGAAATAACTGTCGCCGCAAAACTTGGCGGCGGCGATCCAGGCAGCAACGCACGACTGCGGTTCGCGATTGATAAGGCGAAAGCAAGCAACATGCCTGCCGACAATATTAAGCGCGCTATTCAAAAAGGGACGGGTGAATTACCCGGCGTTAATTATGAAGACGCGGTGTATGAAGTCTACGGACCTGGCGGTGTCGCTATTATTATCGAGACCGTGACGGATAATAAAAACCGCACAATTTCGGACATCCGTCATATACTTGAACGAAACCATGGTAAGATTGCGATGTCCGGATCTGTCGCGTTTCAATTTCACAAGAAAGGCATCATCCTTGTTCCAAAGTCTGTTGTGCCGGAAGATGATTTACTCTCCATCATTCTTGATGCAGGAGCCGAGGACATGAAAATCGAGGGAGACGAGTACAGTATTATTTGCAATCCTGAAAATTTTGAAAAGGTGAGACAAGCCATCTTTTCAAAAAGCATTAAGATCGAATCTGCAGAGATTCTTCTCATCGCCGATAATACTGTAAAAGTAGAAGGAAAAGATGCGGAGAACTTATTGAAACTCATGGAAGTGCTTGAGGACTATGACGATGTGCAAAAAGTACACGCCAATTTCGATATTGACGACAAGGAACTGGCGCGCATAGGAACCGGCATTAGCTGATTGGTACTAGTATGATAATTCTCGGTGTTGATCCTGGCACTCTCGTTACTGGTTTTGGCATTATAGATGTGGTGCGGGGAAAGTATTCTATTCTTACGTATAATGTTGTAAAAAATTCCGGCAATGATTCTATGCCAATCCGTTTGAAGCGAATTTATGACCGGCTGTGTGAAATCATCAACCAATATCATCCGGATGAGTTTGCCATCGAAACCGCCTTCTATGGAAAGAATGCACAATCAGCTTTGAAAATTGGCCACGCACGCGGCGTATCAATTTTGGCGGCAGTGAATCATGAAATTCCAACTGCCGAATATTCTCCACGCGAAGTCAAGAAAGCCGTTACCGGCAACGGTGCAGCTTCTAAACAGCAAGTGCAGTTCATGGTGAAAACACATTTGAAACTCCGCGAGACGCCGAAATATTTCGATGTCTCGGACGCGCTCGCAGTCGCCTTATGTCATTCATTCCGAATCACGGGCGGCAAAGCAACGTCCCGACGCACGCGGAGGACGGCGTCGAATACACATCGAAGCTGGTCGGATTTCATTCACTCACATCCAGAACGAGTCGTGAGGAAAAAATGATTGCATCTCTTACGGGTATCCTCAAATATAAAAGTCCTACCGAAATCCTTATTGATGTGCACGGCGTTGGCTACACCGTGAGTATTCCGCTCTCGACATATGAAAAACTTGGGGATGTTGGTTCTTCCATTTCCCTGCTGACGCATTTTCATGTACGCGAAGATGCCATGCAATTGTTTGGTTTTTTTTCAGACGAAGAACGACGGCTCTTTAGACTTCTCATTTCGGTATCGGGCATCGGACCAAAGATTGCACAGAGCATTCTTTCTGGAATGAACGTAGAAGAACTCAAATCCCATCTTCTCAGTGGAAACGTCACTGCTCTGACGGCAATTCCCGGCGTTGGTAAAAAAACAGCCGAACGTTTGATCTTAGAGTTACGCGATAAGGTCGGCAGGGTGATTGCAGATACTGACCATATGTCAGCTCCCGATATGGCCTCTGCCGCGATGCGCACGGAAGCGCTTCAAGCGCTTACATCACTGGGTTACAATCTGCAAATCGCTGAGAGGTCTATCCGACTCGTTTTAAAAGAAACCGAGGGCTCGATCATTTCTCTTGAAGAACTCGTTAAACGTGCGCTCCGCCACACGAACGCCCGATAAATCAACCGCAATGCAATACTAAATGTTTTTCAAGTGTTGTGTTGCAATTCTCTGCGGTTCTTGGTAATTTTGCATACTTAGTAATTCTGTATAAATGAGACAGTCTAATTTGACAAAACCTGAACGACTGGATCAAGAAATTGATCTCGATCAAACGTTACGCCCGTCTGCGCTCACAGATTTTGTCGGACAAAATAAAATTGTTGAGAATCTGAAAGTGTTCATTGCGGCAGCACGGCAGCGTGGCGAACCGCTCGATCATGTTTTATTGACTGGTCCCCCTGGACTTGGCAAGACAACGCTTGCCCACATCATTGCACACGAAATGGGCACCGGTATTAAAATGACATCTGGCCCGGCGTTGGAAAAGCCAGGCGATCTCGCCGGTATTCTTACTTCGCTCGAGGAATCGGAAGTGCTCTTCATTGACGAAATCCATCGTGTGCCTGCAAGAATAGAAGAATATTTGTATTCCGCGATGGAAGATTTTCGAGTCGACATTGTGATAGACAGCGGACCTGGGGCAAAAACCATTCAGCTTGGTCTTCAACCATTTACTCTGGTTGGAGCTACAACACGCGCCGGATTGCTGAGTTCACCCTTACGATCGCGGTTCGGCATTACAAATCGTTTAGATTATTATTCGTACGACCAATTAGACAGCATTATCCGGCGCTCGGCTGGTATTCTATCGATAGCGACAGAGTCAGAAGCAACCATAGAAATTGCTAAACGTTCACGCGGAACGCCGCGTATCGCCAATCGTCTATTAAAACGGTGCCGCGATTTTGCACAAGCGGATACACGGTTAGCGCATTTCGATGGCTTCATCACACAAGAAGTTGCTGAATTTTCACTCAAGGCGCTGGAAGTGGACGAGCACGGGTTTGACGAGATGGACAAACGCATTTTGCATGCCATTATTAATAATTATAATGGCGGACCGGTCGGTGTCGGCACACTTGCCGTTGCGGTTGGTGAAGAACCTGGAACGCTGGAAGAAGTATATGAACCGTATCTTATTCAAGAGGGTTTTTTGAAACGCACTTCCCGTGGCCGCGAGGCAACCGCACTTGCCTATAAACATTTTGGCATCCCGGCAAACAAAAAATCGATACAGCAATCGGATATTGAGTTTGGCAGCTAACGTCGGAACCTGAGGAAAGATACAATGCAAAGGCATAAACGAAAAATTCCATGGCTGCTGATCTGCATGTGCTGGATCATGAATTTAGCTGGATGGAAGATCGTCTATTCTCAGAACACGCCGTCGGAGGGAGTATCACTGCGAGCAATAACATTTGCAGATGCAAACACCGTTATTGCCGTTGGCGATAGCGGAACTGTTGCACGTTCTACCGACATGGGCAGCACGTGGTCAATGTGGCGCACTATCAACAACATAACGACTCCGTTGAACGGAGTAGCTTTTACAACTTCAGCGCGTGGATTTGCTGTCGGGGCAAACGGTGTTCTTCTTATGACAACAAATGGCGGAACATCCTGGACCAACCAACTCATCAATGCAAAAGAAACCCTGCGCTCAATCTTCTTCAGTAATGGGACGACCGGTACTGCTGTTGGTGAGAATGGTGTCATCTATCATTCTCTCGATGGCGGGAACAATTGGTTCATGCAGACAAGCGGCGTTCGTGTCAATCTCAACAGTGTTGTCTTGCTGGACAACAAAACAGGAATCGCCGTCGGTGACCACGGAATAATTCTCCGCACAACAGATGATGGAACTACATGGACAAATCTATCTTCTTCTTTCATCACTTATAATTTTTACTCCGTTGCTTTTAACGGATCGAATAATGGAATCATCGTCGGTCAAAACGGAACAATTCTTCATACATCGAATGCCGGCATAAGCTGGACATTAGAACCGAGCGGCATTGCACAAACACTTTTTTGTACGGTTCTTCCCTCCTCAAACTTTTCTATCGCCGTAGGGAGTTCTGCAACAATTCTTACCTCCTATTTAAGAGAACCAAATTGGCTGAAGCAAACGAATTCCACCCGCAGCACATTTATTGCAGTGGCATTTGCTAATACGAAAGTTGGCGTTGCAGTTGGGGGTCAACAAACTATTATTCGAACAACGGATGGTGCAGTTACATGGAATGCTATGACACCGGTGTTGCAAAAACCAATCGTGCAGGAAGCGACAACAAAACCACCTGGTGGATTTCCAAAAAGTAATATTGCAACCGGCGTTGGAGCGAATGGCATGATTCTCCAATCTAAAGATTTCGGTACGACCTGGTCGAAGATCGTCGGCACAAGCGAGAATACACTTATGGCAATCACAGCGATTGACCAAACGAGTGCTACTGCTGTGGGAAACAGCGGCATTATTCTCCGTACGAACGACGCTGGAGCGACTTGGACGACTCAACTGAGTACAACCACCAGACCATTATTCCGATCATGCTTCACAAGCAAAGATTCCGGAATAGTCGTTGGTGATTATGGCCTTATGCTGAGAACAACGAACGGCGGTACCACATGGAACAAACAGCCGTCAGGTACAATTAACCATCTGCGCGATATTGCATTTGTTGACAGCAAAACCGGTATTTCCATCGGGGCAATGGGAACAATTATCGGGACGAGCGATGGCGGAACGACATGGACATTGCAGGAAAGCGGAACGGCAAATTGGTTAAATGCTGTCGTGCTTCTTTCTCAATCTACATCCATTGTAGTCGGTGGAGACGGAATAATTCTTCGCTCTACAAACAACGGCAAAACGTGGATATCACAAGCGAGCGGAACGACAAAGGAATTGTTTAATGCTTACTCTATCGACTCAGCAAATGTATTCGTCGTTGGAACTGAGGGAACGATTTTACGTACACAGGATGGCGGAACAAAGTGGACTGCGATTGAGGGTCAATCTGCCAGTGATTTGCGTTCAGTCCAATTCTTCGATGAAAACCTTGGCATCATCGTCGGAGCTGGAGGAACAATTCTGAGAACGACAAACGGCGGGACCACTTGGACAAAGGTAGAAACAGATTTTCCGTTATCGCTCTTTGGTTTGACAATCAATTGAAATCGAAACGTCGCTCACACCTCATTTTTACTGATATTTTTTCAAGACTTTTAATACTGTTTCCATATCTTTAGGCATGGGAACTTCTATGAACGTCTTCTCGCCTGTTGCAGGATGGATAAAGGAAAGAGAAAAAGCATGAAGAGCCGTCCGCGCTAACAGCGGCTTCTCTTCCCCATTCGATTTATAATTCCGCTTGATGCTCGAAAGAAAAAACCGGCCGCTGTTACTATACAAAGGATCAGCAAGAATCGGTAATCCGATGGCGCTCAAGTGAATGCGGATTTGGTGTGTGCGCCCTGTATGCGGCGTTGCCTCTATAAGCGCGTAACCATTTATTTTTTCTAGTACTTTATAATCTGTAATCGCTTCCTTTCCATTTTTCTTGTCGATCTTCATTTTTCTCACGCCATGTTCATTCTCTGATATCGGAAAATCTATGCAGCCGCTATCAGCATTTGGCGATCCGACAACAATTGCCCGATATGACTTTTCCACTTGCCGCTTTTCAAATGCAGCATTGAGAAACGCATGCGCTTCGGCAGTCTTGGCAAAGAGCACAACACCGCTGGTCTCTCTATCAATTCTATGCACAACAAAAATAGTTCCGAACGTTTCTTTCAGAAGATCATAAAGATTCATCAATTTCCTGTCGAACCGGTCCGGAAGCACTAACAATCCGGCAGGTTTATTGAGAACAATGATGGTCTCATCTTCCAGCAGGATCCCGCCGCCGTTCTTCTTAAGAATATTTTCAAGTTTCCATCGCATAGAGATTTAATTTAATGTAGAACCGCATTTGTTGAAAAACAAGCGGTTGTATAAATTGATTGTCAATAGAAATAGATTTACATTCGTTCCAATACTTGTTGGGAAAGAGCAGGAATAGAAATATGGATAAAGACCTCCAATCAATTCAGGAAGCACGTGATCTCCTCACACGCGCCAAAGAAGCACAGCTTGCGTTTAAGAGTTACACACAGGAAAAAGTTGATAAGATTGTCAAAGCGATGGCTGATGCAGGTTTCAATGCAGCGGAGAAACTTGCAAAGATGGCGGTAGAAGAAACGGGCTTCGGTAAAGTAGCAGACAAAAAACTTAAAAATGAATTCGCTACGAGACGAGTGTGGGAATCGATTAAAGACCTCAAGACCGTCGGCGTTATTAATGATGATAAAGAGAAACGCATAATCGAAATCGGAGAACCGATGGGCGTGGTTGCGGCGCTTATTCCCTCCACCAATCCGACCTCCACGATGATGTTCAAGTCGATCATTGCACTCAAAGGGCGCAATGCCATTGTTGCAAGTCCGCACCCAAAATCAGTTACCTGCACACTCGAAGCAGCACGCATCCTCACTCAAGCGGCAGAATCAGCAGGTGCCCCAAAGGGATTGATACAATGTATGTCAATGCCGACGAGCGAAGGCACGAGCGAATTAATGAAGAATAAACTAACTGCAATTATTCTCGCGACAGGTTCCAGTGCAATGGTAAAGGCAGCGTACAGTGCCGGCAAACCGGCATACGGTGTAGGACCCGGGAATGTACCATCGTTCATAGAGCGCACAGCAAATGTGAAGAAAGCCGTTGCCGATATCGTCTTTGGAAAATCATTCGATTGGGGTGTACTTTGTTCTACCGAATCCGGGGTCATTCTCGATGCGCCAATTAAGAAATTAGCGGTTGAAGAATTCAAACGGCGAGGCGCTTATTTTGCTTCTCCGGAAGAAAAAGAACGATTATCGCGCTTGATGTTCGATCCGCGCGGTGGGTTGAATCCGGAGGTCGTCGGTAAGTCCCCCAAGTATATTGCGGAAAAAGCCGGCTTCGATATTCCACATGATACAACTTGTATAATCGCAGAAATACCGGCGGTTGGGAAAGAATATCCGCTGTCGCGCGAGAAGCTTTCACCTGTGCTTTCTATGTTTACCGTAGATGGCTGGTTAGAAGGATGTCATCGCTGTATCGAAATGTTGGAATTCGGCGGCATAGGTCACTCAATGGTGATTCACTCAAGTGATTCAGAAGTTATTTTAAAATTCGGATTAGAAAAGCCGGCGTTTAGAATTCTTGTGAACACCACGTCTTCGCTCGGTGCGATCGGTTATACAAATGAATTGATGCCATCTCTCACGCTCGGTCCTGGCACGTGGGGCGGATCCATCGTTTCTGAAAATGTATCTGCAAAACATTTGATAAACATCAAGCGTCTGACATTTGAAACTCGTCCTGTCAACCCACCGGAGAAATTTGGCGGACAATCCGCAGAAGTTACCCACAAAGCACCTACACCTGCAAAAGCATCTCACTATGCTTCTTCTCCTCAGCATCAGGTTAAATCGTGGATGGATGAAATTGATGAACGGATTAGATTGAAGGCAGGAAACGTTATTGAAAAACAGATTACAGAAACAAGAATAGAGAAGACAGAAGAAATTATTAAGTCTCCCATTGCTCATGTCGAATCGGCGAAACCGGTCGACTCAAAACCAAAGTATGGAATAGGAATTTCTGAGTCTGATATTGACCGCATAATGAAAGAATTCCAAAAACGGTAACTAAGAGAAAATCCTTAATGTGTGAATTGAGTCTCTTCAACTGAGAACTGAGAACTGAGAACTGAGAACTGATAACTGACTGCTGATAACTGACTGCTTATTACTAATTGATCACTTATCATTGCACATTGCTCATTGAAACCACTCCCCCGCTCTTTCTATCTTCGCCCGACACTTCAAGTTGCTCGTGACCTTCTTGGCAAGTACATAGTCAGGAAGATCGGTAGCAAATTACTTATTGGAAAGATTGTTGAAGTTGAAGCTTACTGCAAAGGAGATCCGGCATCTCATGCATTTCGCGGAAGGACTAAACGTAATGATGTAATGTTTTGGGAAGGCGGGCATTTATATGTCTATTTCACTTATGGTATGCATTTCTGTTCTAATGTAGTAACAGGAAACGAAGGAATAGGAGAAGCGGTACTTATTCGCGCCGTCGAACCTATAGCCGGAATTGAAGTGATGACAGAGAACCGGAAAAAGCATTTGAGCAGTGGAGTAGTTGAGCCGTTGAGCGAAAAGAAGAAAAAGCTAAGAAGGGATTCTATTCCCGACACTCTCAGGAATCTTACCAACGGTCCAGCAAAGTTCTGTCAGGCGTTTAGTATTGCGCGAAAAAAGAACGGATTAGATTTGCTCGATAGTGAAATTATTATTATTGACGCCAAGACGATACCCTCTTCATCCATTGCCCGAACTGCAAGAATCGGTATTCGCTCGGGCTTGGAAAAGAAATGGAGATTCTTTGTAAAGAGAAATCCTTGGGTATCAAAATAAAGAAATCGCTTCCTGTGACCGTCACCTGCTCTGTTATGCATAGTTGGTGACGGTCACAACAATATCCACCTCTCCGATCGCTTGAACCTGCCCGCCGCACATACAACGTGTTTACACACCGTAGCGTTACAACACGCAGGCGTGCTGATGGCAGGCGGGGCGGTCGGAGAGATCACAACTCCTTCCTTAAATATTCTCCCGTGTATGATCGTTGATTCATCGCAACTTCTTCCGGCTTTCCTTCTGCAACAATCTCGCCTCCTTCATCGCCGCCGTCGGGACCTAAATCAATAACCCAGTCCGCAGTTTTGATTACATCAAGATTGTGTTCGATAACGATAACCGTGTTTCCTTTATCAACCAATCTATTCAGCACGAGAAGCAGCATCCGGATATCTTCAAAATGCAAACCTGTTGTCGGTTCGTCGAGAATGTAAAGTGTTTTACCGGTACCGATTTTCGAAAGTTCTGTCGAGAGTTTTACACGCTGCGCTTCGCCGCCGGAAAGTGTCGTCGCTTGCTGGCCCAAACGGATGTAACCCATTCCAACATCATGCAGCGTTTGCAAATGCCGATGAATGCGCGGTAGCTCGCTGAATTGTTCCATCGCTTCATCGACTGTCATATTCAGTACATCGGCAATCGACTTTCCTTTATAATGCACTTCAAGTGTTTCGCGGTTGTATCTCTTGCCGTTGCAAACATCGCAATGGACATACACATCCGGCAAAAAATTCATTTCAATTTTTCTTACTCCATCGCCTTCACAATTCTCACACCGCCCGCCTTTCACATTGAAGCTGAAGCGCCCTGCCTTGTAACCGCGAATCTGCGCCTCGGGCAATTGTGTAAATAAATCCCGGATCAGCGTGAAGAGTCCTGTGTACGTCGCAGGATTTGATCGCGGCGTTCTGCCGATTGGCGACTGGTCGATGTCTATGACTTTGTCAATGTGTTGCAATCCATCGATAGACTTGAAGGGAAGCGGAACGAGTTTCGTTTTATAAAACTTTCGCGAAAGAATCGGAAAAAGCGTTTCATTGATAAGAGTAGATTTACCAGAACCACTTACACCGGTAATACATACAAATTTTGCAAGCGGAATTTTCAGAGTAACATTCTTGAGATTGTTGCCTTCTGCTCCTTTTATGATGAGTGACTTTCCACTTCCCTGCCGTCGTTTTTTAGGAATATCGATTCTGTGCTCTCCACGAAGATATGCCGATGTGAGAGATTGGTGATTTGAGTTTTCAGAATCAACTTTTCCCTTTTTCCTTTTACCATTTTTCATTAAAACATTTTTCATTTTTAATTGGCTTGGCGTTCCTGTCACTACAACATGCCCGCCATGTTCGCCTGCACGCGGACCAAGGTCGACAACAAAATCAGCGCTTTCAATCATCTCTTTGTCATGTTCAACGACAATAACAGTATTGCCCAGATCGCGGAGTGATTTAAGAGAACCAATCAGCTTAATGTTGTCACGCTGATGTAAGCCAATGCTCGGCTCATCTAAAATGTAAAGGACACCAACGAGTTGTGTGCCTATCTGTGTAGCCAGACGAATCCGTTGTCCTTCACCGCCAGAGAGCGTCCGCGCACCACGATCGAGCGTGAGATAACTCAATCCTACATTCAACAGAAAGTCCAAGCGTTGTCGTATTTCTTTCAATACCTGACGAGCAATTTCTTCCTCACGTGGACTGAGTGTGAGGTTTTCAAAGAATTGCCTGGCTTGTGTAATGGAGAGAGTCACTACATCGTGAATATTCGTTCGTTTGCCTGTCTTCGTATTTTCTAAACGGATAGACAGGCTTTCTTTTCGCAGCCGGCCGCCTTTACACACTTCGCATGGACTTGTCGCCATAAACGATTCCACCCAATCCCGCACTTGATGAGACGATGTATCTTCGTACCAACGGTCTAACATTTTAAGAAGACCTTCGAAGCGGTGTTTGTAGATTTGCACGCGCCCCGTTTTATCGTGCGTGTATTCTATCTCCAACTTCTCTCCGTGCGATCCGTAGAACAACACATCACGCGCTTCCGTGGAAATATTTCTTATCGGTGTATCGAAATCGAAGTCATATTTCTTTGCCACTGCGCTAATCTGGCTGAACATCCATGTCTGGCGCGGCTTGCCCAACGGAGCAAGTCCTTCTTGATTGATCGACAGATCTTCATTGGGAATAATGAGTTTCATATCGAACGAACGCAGCTCGCCAAGTCCTTCACACGTTGGACAATAGCCAGCCGGCGTGTTGAATGAAAATGAATTCGGCGCCGGTTCTTCATAGCTGATTCCGCATTCATGGCATGACGATTTTTGACTGAAGAGCTGATCCTTTTCGCCATCATGAACAATGAGAACTCCTTCGCCATAACGCAGCGCCATCTCGACTGAATCGGCAATGCGCGAACGCATTTCCTTCTTCAAGACAATTCTGTCAATGACAATTTCAATCGTGTGAATTTTATAGCGGTCAGCCCTCATCCCCTTTTCGATTTGTCGCACTTCGCCATCCATCCGAACACGAAGAAATCCATCTTTCATGATGCGCTCGAACAATTCCCTATAATGCCCCTTACGTCCCTTGACAACCGGTGCAAGAATCTGAAGCTTCGAACCATTCGGATAATTCAGAATGGCTTCAATGATTTGGTCGACTGATTGCCGCTGGACTTTGCGGCCGCAATTGTAGCAGAATTGCGTTCCGACGCGTGCGAAGAGCAGGCGAAGGTAATCGTAGATTTCTGTGACGGTGCCGACAGTCGAGCGCGGATTTGTGCTGATAGTTTTTTGTTCAATGGAAATAGACGGACTCAGTCCCTCGATGAGATCAACATCGGGACGTTCCATCACATCGAGAAACTGGCGTGCGTAGGCAGAAAGACTTTCAACATATCGGCGCTGTCCTTCGGCATAGATTGTATCGAACGCCAGGCTCGATTTTCCAGATCCGGAAAGGCCGGTGATAACAGTCAATGAATCGCGCGGAATGTCAACGTCGATATTTTTCAGATTGTGTACGCGTGCGCCACGAACTATGATTTTATCTTCTGGCAATTGCAAATTCCGAATTGTGGATTGCGAAATGAATAGATGCTTTCTACACGGCACTTCATCCTGCCCACTGACGACTGACAACTGACAACTTGCGCCGAAGGCGCATGCACCCGCCTGCCAAAGTGTAACGGCGTGCAGGCCTCTGGCGCAGATTACTGAATGCTTTTTCTCAATTCATTCTTTTTCGTTTATTGAGATATTCAAAAAGCGCCTTGTCGAACGGAGTGCTCGTATCCAATAGGACATAATCGATGTTATTGTCGCGGCATTGCCGCTTGTAGAAATCGAGGAACTCTTGCATCGATTGCCGATAAGCCGTCTGAATATGCCACGGCTGTGTCATGAGTTCTTCCTGTGTTTCCAAATCTTTGAAGATTGCATCACCGTCAAACGCAAACGATCTCTCCAGCGGGTCTAATATCTGCATCACAACAACTTCATGTCCCTTATGGCGAAAATGTTTTAGCGCCGTCATTACCGATTCCGGTGTATCAAATAAATCGCTTAACACGATCACGAGTCCGCGCCGTTTAATTTGTTCAGCAATAAGATTTAATGATGCCGACGTCCCGGTTTTTTTTGCCGGCTTCGCAGATTCCAACTCTTTCAAAATTTCTTTCAGATACGAGCGCGTGGCACGCGGCGGCAAGGAAACACGAATTCCTTCATCGAATAATGTCAACCCGACTGCATCGCGCTGTTCGATCATCAGAAATGATAAGGCGGCAGCGACATACGAGGCATATTCAAACTTTTTAAGATTTCCCTTTGATGCATAATCCATCGACCGACTTGCATCAACTATCAAATACGATTTAAGATTTGTCTCTTCTTCAAATTGTTTTATATAGAAACGGTCGGTTTTCCCGTACGCCTTCCAATCGATGTGTTTTATTTCATCACCCGGCATGTACTGTCGATGCTCGGTGAATTCAACACTGAAGCCGTGATACGGACTTCTATGCAACCCCGTGATGAATCCTTCCACCACTAAACGCGCACGCAATTCCATATTCGCAAGTTGAGCAACAACGGCTGGCTGGAGATATTTGAGAGATTCGTTCAAAACAGTTTTCAGTTATTAGTAATCAGTGGTCAGCTATTGACTTCCGTAATCTGTGATCTGCTATCAGTACTCTGTCCTCTTTCTACTTCTTCACTTTCTTCCCATGTTTCGTTTCTTCTTGTGCCATCTGTGCTTGCGCCTTCAGAATTTCTGTCGGATCCTTTCCAAAGTTGCTCATCTCAAACTGAGCAGATACGACAAGCTGATTTGCAGGATACCGCTTGATGAATTCTTCGTAGGCAATCCGTGCTGAGTCAATATTTTTTAGCTCATTATTGTAAATGAAACCGATAAGAAACGACGCATTAGCCGCAGTGGCATGATTCGGATATTTTTCTACAAGAAGGCGATATGCTTGAATTGCTTGATGATATGAATGTTTGCGATTCTGATAAATTGTTCCGATTGCATAGACCGCTTCCGGAGTGCGTGCGCTGTCGGGATAAGTTTTGATCAATTCTTGATACGCAGCGATTGCATCGTCATATTGTTCCGTCTTCTGTGCATCTACACCCTGATTGAACATCTCTTCTGCACTTGGCTTGGAACACCCTACAAGGGTAATCACGATAATTAGAGAAATAAAAAATAATCTCATTGCAGCATCCTTTCTTCTATTATACGAATTACAATCTTCTGGCAATCAATTTTCGCTCTTGAGTGTTAACTGATAACTTGCGCCGAAGGCGCATGCGCCTCTGGCGCAGAATACTGACAACTGATGCCTGATAACTGACCGCTAATTTTAAAGTATCAAAACATCTCTGGAGAATCAACGAACCGCTTGCCTTTCAAGAACAGCGCAAAAGAAGCCGTCAGTTCCATGAACGTGAGGAAGAAGTTTGAAGAATGGATCTGTTGTCATCAATCCATTATTCCATTTTTCTAATACTTCATTTGCATCGATCAATTTAAACTCAGGATGACGCACCATAAATTCTTCCACTACTCCCTCATTCTCTTGTCTCAGCAGCGTGCATGTCGCGTACACTATTCTTCCTCCCGGTTTCACGAGCTGCGCAGAAGAATGGAGAATGGAACTTTGTTTATCCGACACTTCATTCACTGTCTGTTCCGTAACCATCCATTTCATTCCAGGATTTCGGCGAATAGTACCAAGTCCACTGCATGGCGCATCTACAAAAACTATATCAAAGAAATGAGAATATTGTTCATGGAGATCTTCAATTGCCTGAATTTCCTGAACACGAACATTCTGCGCTCCGGCACGCTTTGTGCGCTTGCGTAATTCCTCAAGACGATAACTGTTGATATCCGTCGCAAAGATTTCTCCACGATTCTTCATCAGTGCAGCAAACTCCAGTGTCTTTCCTCCGGCACCTGCGCATACATCAAGTAATTTTGCATTCGGTTTCGGATCAATGAGAAACGGCAGCAACTGACTGCCTTCATCCTGCACCTCAAACCATCCGTCTTGAAACACAGAAAGCGAAAATACATTTATCCGTTTTGCAAGATTGAGACCAAATGGTGATAGTGACGTCTTCGTCGTCTCAATTCCCTGTTTGCTCAATTCCGCCTGGCACTGTTCAACAGTCGCCTTCAACGTATTAACACGCAATGTGATTGGGGCTTGCTCGTTGAGGCTTGCACATATTTTTTCGACTTCACTCTCACCGTACTGGTCATTGAATTTCTGCACCATCCAATCGGGGAACGAGTACTCAAGACCAATTCGCATGTGAGCAGGCTCTTTTAAAACCATCACCGGCTTTAAGAATACCTGAAGAATATGTGCCGTCTTTTCTGCCAGCCGTACACTCTTGAGTTTTGATGAAACCGCCTCTGGTATCACGCCCTGCATCTTGCCTTGTAAAGATAAATAAGCAACAACGAGAAAAAGAATTTTATCTTCTTCAAATAATGTCTCGTCTAATTCAGCCATTGCCGATGTGACTATGAGTTCGCATTTCCTCAAATGACGCAAAGTGCCGTACGTTGTTTCCGCGATGAATTTCCTGTCATGAGAACCGAGATACTTATGCGACCGAAAGAATGTATCGATGAGAGCGTCCGCGGGTTTCTTTGAGTTCAGAATAATGCCGAGCAGTTCCTGAGTATGTCCAATGAGTGATGAAATTTGCATAGGTTCAAAAAAAGAATCCTTCCTGTCATAATACCTGACGTAGAAGGATTCTTTAGAATAGAGAGAATCCAAAAAATGAATTAAAATTTCGTTTTCAAGCTGTCTAATTTTTTCTTCAATAATATAGTGGTTTTTCTAATGAAATAGGTATAAAGGAATAATGGGTTCGTGTGTTGAACTCCTAACGGAGTTCTCTCTTTTATCTGCTTTTGTTACAAACATACGACTCCTACGGAGTCGTTCCCCACAATCTGAATTCTACCAATCTCGTACTCCTGCCTGCCGCTGGCATGGATTGTACGTTTCTAATTTCCCGATAAAAATATAGTGCAGACATCCATTCGTTACAAACATGTGTTTCTTATGGAGTCTTTCATTCAAATCTGAAATCCACCAATCCCATAGGCCTGCCTGCCGCAGGCAGGGATTGTACGTTTATAATTCTCCAAAACAAATATAATGCAGAACTCCATAGGAGTTCCACACATACTGATTAGTAAATCCGAATTATCTGTAATGTTCAATTGTTATATTGAATAGTTACAAATTATTTCAATGATTCCGGTTTCACTTTTTTCACGAACGCAATCATCCCGCGGTTATCTGTGCCAATCTCAACCGTATCTCCATCCACAACGTCACCGGAAAGAAGTTTTTCTGATAATATGTTGATAACATATTTTTGAATCACTCGTTTCAATGGCCGCGCACCATAACTTGGATCGTATCCGATTGTCGCAAGACGCTCTTTCGCCTCAGCAGTAAAATTTAATATAATATTCTTATCTGCCACCAGTTTCTGCACTTGTCGCAATTGCAGCTCGACAATTTTTTCCAGTTCAGTCATTGTGAGCGGTTTGAAAAGAATGATCTCGTCAATGCGATTGAGAAACTCCGGACGCACAGATTGTCTGAGCATTTCAAGAAGCTGTACGCGCAGTTCACCCATCAGGTCGTCGCGATTCTCTTCTGTCAACGTATCCATCTTCTCTTGAATCAGTTGAGAACCAAGATTCGATGTCATAATGACGATGGTGTTTTTGAAATTCACTGTCCGCCCTTTGCTGTCCGTCAACCTGCCTTCATCCAGCAATTGTAAAAGGACATTGAACACTTCCGGATGCGCTTTTTCAATCTCATCGAGAAGAACAACCGAGTACGGTTTTCTCCGCACTGCCTCTGTTAACTGACCGCCTTCTTCGTAACCAACATACCCCGGCGGTGCGCCGATTAGCCGCGATACGGAAAACTTTTCCATGTATTCTGACATATCAATCCGCACAACAGCATTTTCATCATTGAAAAGAAATTCAGCAAGTGCTTTTGCCAATTCAGTTTTCCCAACGCCGGTACTGCCGAGGAAGATAAACGAACCTATTGGTTTCCGTTCATCCTGCAATCCTGCACGACTTCTTCTAATTGCATCTGCCACAGCTTTTACAGCATCTTCCTGATCGATCAACCTCTCATGAATCCGATCTTCTAAATGGAGAAGCTTCGTCCGATCGCTTTCTAACATACGTTGGACAGGAATGCCGGTCCATTTTGCAACAATTTCTGCAATATCTTCCGCATCGACTTCTTCCTTCAGCATCTTTTGAGTCTTTTGTACTTCGTTCAATTTCAGCGATGCTTCCTTCAATTGCTTTTCTAATCCTGCAATAACACCGTAACGCAATTCTGCCACACGGCCAAGATTGCCTTGCCGCTCTTGTTGTTCTGCATCCTTTTTTGTGTTGTCAATATCTCCCTTCATTTTTCGGATGGATTGAATCAATCCCTTTTCCAACTGCCAGTGCGCCTTCAACTCGGAGCGAGTTTGATTCAAGTCGGCAAGTTCGTGTTCGATTTCTCCCAAACGAGATTTCGAGTCAATATCTTTCTCGCGCTTTACCGCTTCACGCTCAATTTCTAATTGTTTGATTCGGCGTTCAACATCATCCAATTCTTCCGGCATCGAATCGATTTCCATGCGAAGTTTCGAGGCAGCTTCATCCACTAAATCGATTGCCTTGTCGGGCAGGAAGCGATCTGATATATAACGGTGGCTTAACTGCGCTGCCGCAACAATTGCGCCGTCCGTGATACGTACACCGTGATGCACTTCATACCGCTCTTTGAGTCCGCGCAAAATAGAAATCGTATCTTCCACCGTCGGTTCTTCCACAAGCACCGGTTGGAATCGCCGTTCCAGTGCAGGATCTTTCTCGATATATTTTCGATATTCATCAATAGTCGTGGCACCAATGGCTCGCAAGTCACCGCGTGCAAGTGCCGGTTTCAGCATATTCGACGCATCAACGGAGCCCTGAGCTGCGCCAGCGCCAACGAGTGTATGCAGTTCATCGATGAAGAGAATAATTTCCCCGTTCGAATCGGTTACTTCTTTCAGGACCGCCTTTAAGCGTTCTTCAAACTGTCCACGGAAGCTTGTGCCTGCAACCAGCGTTCCCATATCGAGTGCAATAATACGCTTCGTTTTCAAACTCTCTGGAACATCGCCCTGCACAATGCGCTGCGCAATACCCTCTGCAATTGCTGTTTTGCCGACACCCGGATCGCCAATAAGCACTGGATTATTCTTTGTACGGCGTGAAAGCACTTGAAGTACACGACGAATCTCTTCTTCGCGTCCGATGACCGGATCTAATTTGCCTTTACGCGCGAGATCGTTCAGGTCGCGTCCAAACCGCTCGAGAGATTGGTACTTATCCTCCGGAGTCTGGTCGGTCACACGCTGTGTGCCGCGCACATCTTTCAGCGCTTTGTAAATACTTTCTTTGGATACACCTTGATCAGTTAACAGTTTCGTCACAGATGACTTTGCTGCAAGTAATCCCAGGAGTAAATGTTCGGTGCTGACATATTCATCTTTGAGCTGCTGCGCTTCCTGCTGTGCAGATTCAAAAACTTGCCCGAGTTGAGGTGAGATATGTTGATTACCGAGACCGGAACCTTGCACTTTTGGCAAATGTTCCACCGTCTCGTTAATTTTTATTTTGAGATAGTTAACGTTAGTACCAAGTTTTTGCAGGATCGGCACGACGATGCCTTCGCTATCTTGCACCAGTGCCGCCAACAAGTGCTCTGGTTCGACAACTTGATTGCTGTAACTTGATGCAATCTCCTGTGCATTCTGCACAGCTTCCTGAGATTTAATTGTAAATTTATTGAAATTCATGATTACCTCTGTTTACTCGGTCTTTTATACAATCATAATAAAAAACTTCTTCCTCTTTAGGGAGCCGGAGACCTGATAATATGGCGGATGAAATCCACTTCAACTTCTAGGATTGTGTCATTCATTTTGTCAGATAAATATTTCAAAATACAATAACATAATGACCTCACCCCGGCCCTCTCCTGAAGGAGAGGGAGTTTTTGCCTATTTTTTTGAACCGCTTCTTGAGATCTAATTATAAATTTATTGAAGTTCATGATTACCTCTAATATTTAAAAAGAACAACAATCAACTCCTTCCCCTGTAGGGAGCCAGAGGCATAGAATAACATGTGCGAATGCACATAACTATTTTCGACAGGATGGGGTCATTTTTTATCCGGTAATTTTTCCCAAATTGTTTCTAATACACCATCCATATTCTCAGTCACTTCCGTATTGTTAAATCTTAACACAGTAAATCCTTCATTTGTAAAATATTGATCTCTTAGTTTATCCTGTTTAATTGCATCCTCTTGATAATGTTGGTAACCATCAAGCTCGATAACAAGATGTGCTTCAAGAGATATAAAATCAGCAATATAATTACCGAACGGAACTTGACGCCTAAATTTTACACCAAGTTGGTGAGATCGCAGCTTTGACCAAAGTTTTCGTTCAACATCGGTCATTGTCTTTCGCAACATTCTTGCAGTCTGAATATTGCGATGTGGATATTTTAAAATATACTTGCCCAACGATCTTAACTCTGACGTTTTTATTCTTTTACAATTCCTTCCACTTTAGGGAGCCGGAGGCCTAGAATAATATGTGCGAATGCACATGACTATTTCCAATAGGATGGGGTCATTTTTTTCTTTTTTTGACCTCACCCCGACCCTCTCCTGAAGGAGAGGGAGTCTTTTCCCTATATATTCTGCACCGCTTCCTGAGATTTAATGGTAAATTTATTAAAGTTCATAACGGTTATCAGTTAATAGTGATCAGTGATTAGTTTTTGCATCACTTTGTGTCTTCTCGATTTTGATTGTTTTCTTCTCCACTCTCTTGTTCTTTCCACTTCTTTTCTGCCTGCTGCTCTATCACCGTTTCAATTGCATTCTGTTCATCTTTTCCTCCCATATCATGCAATGCTGCCATTGAAGCAAAACTGCCGGACCGCTGTAAATCTTTTTTGTCTTTATGTGCAATTGTATAGATAATGACAGTCAGCAGAGAAATGATAATTCCGATGAATAATAAAAGTGCAATTGTTGAGTTGGACATTTTACTTTCCTCTCTAGTAATCGCAACTATGATTTTCTGTTTGTGTGGGAAGTAATTCCCGACACCACCGCAACAAAAACGAAAGGCGAGGGATCTCCTCGCCTTTCGTTCGTATCTCAGATCGGTGAGTATTCACCAAGCTCTCTGTTATCTTTTGCTCATTTACTCACATACTTTATACTCATCGACTTACTTATCGTCCACCACCTCGAAGTCGGCATTCTCTACTTTCTTGCCGCCTTGATCGCCGCTTTGCTGTTGCTGCGGACCTGCACCCGGTTGGCCGCCTGCGAATGGACCTTGTTGCTGTCCACCTGCTCCTGGTTGCCCTGTGGGCGGTGCTTGTTGACTTTTCGCCGACTCATACATCTTTGTCGATGCTTCATTCCAGGCATTGTTGAGCGCTTCTGTCTTAGCCTTAATATCCGTGGGGTTGTTGCCCTTGATTGCTTCTTCAAGAGCATTTGCTGCTGCTTCCACTTTCGACTTTGTGTCGGCGTCCATCTTATCGGCAAGGTCTTTCAGTTGCTTGCGTGTTTGGAAGACGAGATTGTCCGCTTGATTCTTCGTCTCGATTTCATCTTTCCGCTTCTTATCTTCAGTGGCATGTGCTGTCGCATCTGCCTTCATTTTCTCTACTTCTTCTTTGCTCAATCCGCTGGAAGAAGTAATACGAATGGATTGTTCTTTGTTCGTTGCTTTATCTTTTGCAGAGACATGCAGCATGCCGTTCGCATCGATATCGAAAGTAACTTCGATCTGAGGGACACCGCGCGGTGCAGGCGGAATACCGTCTAAATGAAATTGGCCAAGCGTGCGGTTATCTACAGCCATTGGACGCTCACCCTGTAAAACGTGAATCTCTACAGAGGGCTGGCTGTCCGATGCCGTTGAGAATATTTCACTTTTCTTTGTCGGAATAGTTGTGTTTGCTTGAATCATCGGCGTCATCACACCGCCAAGCGTTTCGATACCGAGCGATAATGGCGTGACGTCAAGCAATAGTACATCTGTAACATCGCCGGAAAGCACACCGCCTTGAATTGCTGCGCCTATTGCAACAACCTCATCCGGATTTACGCCTTTGTGCCCTTCTTTACCAAAAATATCCTTTACCAACTGCTGAACACGCGGCATACGCGTCATTCCGCCGACGAGAATAATCTCATCAATCTGATTCGGATTAAGTCCGGAATCCTTTAGTGCTTTTTCCACTGGCGGGAGACAACGCTGTACTAAATCTTCCACAAGTTGTTCTAACTTCGCCCGTGTGAGCGTCATGTTTAAGTGCTTTGGGCCTTCCGCTGTTGCCGTGATAAACGGCAGATTAATTTCCGTCTGCAGCAACTGAGATAGTTCCATCTTTGCTTTTTCAGCTGCTTCACGCAAACGCTGAAGTGCCATAGGATCTTTGCGAAGATCTATACTTTCTGTTTTCTTGAATTCATCTGCAATGTATTCAAGCACACGCATATCGAAGTTATCGCCGCCAAGGTGTGTGTCACCGTTCGTCGATTTTACTTCGAACACACCTTCACCTAATTCTAGCACGGAGATATCAAATGTTCCGCCGCCAAGATCGAATACTGCTACTTTAGAATCTTTGTGCTTTTTATCCAAACCGTATGCCAATGCCGCCGCAGTCGGTTCGTTGATAATACGCCGGACATTCAGGCCGGCTATTTCACCTGCTTCTTTTGTTGCCTGCCGCTGTGCATCATTGAAGTATGCGGGCACTGTAATAACCGCTTCAGTGATTTTTGTACCAAGGTAATCTTCTGCTGTCTGTTTCATTTTCTGAAGAATCATCGAAGATATTTCAGAAGGCGAATAGACGCGATCACCTATCTGCACACGTGCAGTGTTGTTATCGCCATGAACCACATTGTAAGGAACCAACTTCATTTCTTCGTTCACTTCATTGAAGAACCTTCCCATAAAGCGTTTAATAGAAAAGACGGTATTTTGTGAATTCGTCACTGCTTGACGCTTAGCAGCCGCTCCAACAAGCCGTTCACCTGACTTTGCAAATCCAACTACCGATGGTGTGGTACGCGCACCTTCGGCGTTTGCAATGACAACGGGATCATTGCCTTCCATCACCGCAACAACCGAGTTGGTTGTTCCAAGATCAATACCGATTATTTTTCCTGCGTTTTTTGACATTGTGTAACTCCTTTTACTCTCGCGGCTTGTATACCGCTGCTCTGTGGATTTATGCGCCAACGGGCCGGATTTGTTCCACTTCAAACCCGACCCTGATTGACGCGTTGATCGATCAATGGATGAATTTTATTCATCCACGTTGTTTATTATTTCACTTTGACTTCTATTTGCTTTGGTTTCGCTTCATCGGCTTTCGGCAATGAGACCGTCAAGATGCCGTCTTTGTACGATGCATCGATCTTGTCAGATTTTACCGCAGCCGGAAGTGTGAAGGATCTTTGGAAAGAACCATAACCCCGCTCCACGCGGTGATAATTCTCCTTCTTCGTTTCCTTCTCGTGTTTCTTCTCACCACGGATCGTCAGGATGTTGTTCTCAAGCGTGAGTTTCACTTCATCCTTATTCACTCCGGGTAATTCCACCTTCACCAAATATTCATCATCATGTTCGGCAATATCAACTGCTGGCGTCCACGATGAGATTGCATAATCTTCATCGGTTGTGCCGCGGAAGAAACCATCGAACATTCTATTCATTTCCCTCTGAATCCCAAACAGATCAGAGGGCCAGGTCGCTAATTCGCGAGCTGGATTCCATCGTACGAGTGACATACGTATACCCTCCTTTAAGATTGTTTATTTAGTTAATTGATATTTCTCGCGCCTTGACCGCTTCGGTTTTCGGCAGCGTGATTGTTAAAATACCATTGCTCATTTCTGCGAATATCTTGGATGCATCTACTTCAAATCCTAACTTCACTGAACGTTCGAAATTGTCAGATTGAGTTTCTTTCAAAAGAATTTTCGCTTTTTCCGACAACTCAACGGGTTTTCGTTCCCCGCTGATCGTTAATACATTCTTCTCGAATGTAATCTTCACATCTTCCTTCTTCATGCCGGGCAATTCTGCACTGACAACGATTTCATTTTCTTGTTCGATAATATCGAGCGCCGGAAATTCTGTACTAACCGGGACTCTATCTGTTGCAAGGAAATCATTCATCAAACTGTCGCAAGTTCTTGGATAATCAAATCGTACTAACATTGGTGTATCTCCTTATGATTAATTTATTGTTGTGCTATACTATATACTAACGGTGTGCCAACAGAAAAAATGCGGATTATGGTTGATTTTAGAGGATTTAAAACCGCAGTACGGCATTATGGCAGTTCGCCTGCCAATGTTTCCGATAGAAGAAACGCAAGTTGGCAGAATTTTAAGAAGATATGTCAGGAAGAAAATATCCGATTAATCCGTAATGTCTAAAAAGCTCTCGACCATGAGTGATTTCCACAAAACACACGGCGGATAAATGAACTCACCAACAAAACATTACGAAGGATTTCGATGGAAGAAAATTTTATATTATGTTTTAAAACCTTCCTCTAATAAAGATTCAGAACAAAAAGATAAACGTGAAACAGAAAATATCTATGAACAAAATATTCGTGTCCATCGCATGTATAATATTCATTGCAATAATTGCGGAATCAGTTAATGTTTTTTCACAGAACTCCGGAGACTCCAATGCATTCGCGAATCATCAGAAATTAGCGCGCGATATATTCCGAGAACTGATCGAGATTAATACAACATTAAATGTCGGCAGCACTAAAGCAGCTGAGGCGATGGCTGCACGGCTGAGAACGGCAGGTTTTTCAGAGAGTGATATCCAGCTTGTAGGTCCACGACCAGAAAACATGAATCTCGTTGTACGATACCATGGCAAGAGCACGCGTCGCCCCATCCTCTTGATCGGTCACCTTGATGTTGTTGAAGCGCTCCGCCAGGATTGGTCGTTCGATCCGTTTACCTTTCTTGAAAAGGACGGATACTTTTATGGCCGGGGAACATCCGACATGAAATGTGAAGATGCGGACATCGTTGCAAATCTTATTCGACTGAAGAGTGAGGGATTCATACCGAATCGCGATATTATTGTTGCATTGACCGAACAAGAGGAAGGCGGCAACGCAAACGGTATTGCTTGGCTCCTTGCAAATCGCCGTGACCTCATCAATGCAGAGTTCGCTATCAACCTCGAAGGCGGCGGCGGTGAGATCAAAGCCGGCAAATCGATGCAGATGGAAGTCCAAACGAGTGAGAAGATTTATATCAGTTTCCAACTTGAGGTGAAAAATCGGGGCGGCCATAGTTCCATACCGGTAAAGGACAACGCCATCTACCGCCTCTCAGCCGGACTAAACCGTTTGGCACAATACGACTTTCCAATCCGTCTTAACGAGACAACTCGATCGTTCTTTGAGCGAGCTGCGATCAAAGAGACTGGCCAAGTTAAAGCCGATATGATTGCACTTCTGAAAACGCCTTTGGATACAGCTGCTGCAAATCGCCTCGCGTCATCCTCTTCTTACTACAACGCGATGATGCGGACAACCTGTATACCGACAATGCTGAGCGGCGGGCACGCTGAAAATGCTTTGCCGCAAACAGCAAGCGCCATCGTAAACTGCCGCATGCTTCCCGATGACTCTGCAGAAAATGTACTGGCAACACTTAACCGCATACTTGCCGATAATCAGATCATAGTTACGCAGCGGGGGCAGCCGCAAGCCGCACCGCTGTCACCTCTCCGAAAAGATGTTATGGACATCGTCGAGAAACTTACCACGTCGATGTGGCCCGGTGTGATAGTGACGCCTATCATGTCCACCGGTGCATCAGATGGTAGGTATCTGCGGCAGGCGGGCATTCCAGTGTACGGCGTGTCGGGAATCTTCGCGGACATAGATGATGTACGCGCGCATGGAAGAGATGAGCGCATCGGAGTAAAGGAATTCTACGAAGGCGTCGAATTCATGTACAAATTTATCAAGATCCTGACTTCCGGATCATAGTTTTCTGAATCGAGAATCTTGGATTCAAAACAAAGGCATTAGTGGGGTCAGGAATTACTCCCTGACACAAAACTTTCGATATGATTGAATAATGACTATACACAAAGATTTTGTAAAAAATATTATAGAAATAGTTAAGACTGACCCGACTATAGCGGGATTAGTCGTTGGTGGTTCTTGGATTGAAAATAATATTGATGAATTCTCCGATCTTGATTTAGTTTTAATTACAGATCGGCTCGTCTCTGACGACTTCAATAAAATGTATGGCTATGCTAAACGGTTCGGCAATCTCTTAAATGCATTTACCGGAGAACATGTTGGGGAAAAAAGGCTGCTCATCTGCATGTATGATAACCCGCTGATTCATGTCGATATAAAATTTATTGTCAAGGAAGATTTAAAACATCGAGTAGAAGATCCTATTGTTTTATGGGATCGAGATGGATCGATCATGAAAATTATTGAGACCACAACCTCGGAATGGTCAGCAATAAATTTTCAATGGATTGAAGACAGGTTTTGGACATGGATTCATTATACAGCAACCAAACTTGGGAGGGGAGAATTATTCGAGGCACTTGATTGCCTTTCGTTTTTGAGAATACATGTATTATCGCCCCTCTTACAAATAACATGCGGGCAAAAGCCGCGCGGACTTCGGAAAATAGAGCAAACATGCCGCAAAGAAGATCTTCTAAAATTGCAGGAGACAATTTCCACATATTCAGTGGAATCTATCGCTCTTTCCTTGGGGAAGGCTATAGAAATGTACCAGGAGCTGCGAAGAGAACTCTTCAAAGACAATATTGTTCTCCGCAAGGATACAGAGAAGAGATGCGTTGATTATTTTTATGAAATTAAAGAAAGAATATTGACTGATTCATAGTAAATAATTCGAACGTTCACATCAAAGGAGCATCCATGGAATATTTATTCACTGCATTACTGTGGGCAGGCTATTGCGCACTTCACAGTTACCTCATCAGTGTGCGATTCACAAATTTTGTGATACGCTCATTAAAGAACTATTATGCCTTTTACAGACTTTTTTACATACTCATTTCGTTGATACTGCTTATTCCATTAATTAATTTTACATCACACATTGATACAAACGTCATTATAACGTATTCACCGCTTTTGTCTTTTGTACGGTACGTACTCATTTACGGATCCCTGTTTATGTTCTTTTGGGCATTTTTCTTCAACTACGATTCTTTATCGTTTTTTGGAATCCGCCAAATACTAAATTTCGGGAAGGAAAATAAAACAAATCCTTCGGACGCGATCAAAAGAAATGGATTATTAGGAATAATGAGGCACCCGATGTATTTAGCTTTGATCATATATTTATGGTGTCAAACTTTCAGAGTCATGGATATCGTTATCAACACAGTGCTGACGATTTATGTCCTTATAGGAACGAAGCTTGAAGAAGAGAAACTTGTTTTAGAATTCGGCGACACGTACGTCAAGTACCAGCAGGAAGTACCTATGTTAATCCCATTTACTAAAATTAGAGATAAGCAAATTTCATCTTGAATTATGCGGAGCAAGGCTTATGATGAACTTTCAATTTACAGACATCAATCTATTAGCTGTTTTTGTTGCATGGATCGTTCATATAGCGATGGGGCTTATATGGTTTCGTCCAGAACTATTTGGCAACGAATGGTCGAGGTTGACAGGCAAAGAACTCAAACCCGCATCACAATGGATTATTCCGGGATTCATCGGACATCTCATGATGATTTTTGTCTTGGTCATTCTTATTAAGCTTACGAACTCAAGCAATGGTATGAGCGGTATGCTTATCGGACTGCTTGCATGGATTGGTTTTATTGTACCCATGGAGGTTGGCGAATTAGTCTGGGAGAAAATACCATTCAAGTTATTTTTGATCCGAATCGGAAATCATTTCTTGGGCTTTGCCGTTTCGGGTTTTATTTTAGGTGCATGGCAATAAGCGAGTTAACAATACACTATAACACTTACTAAGGATGAATAGGATTATGGACAATAATTCATTTTTTGTATTGGTCGCAGTGTGTGCTGCCACTCATATTATCAGGTTTGTGTATGAAATATTAAAGCACAAGAAGATATTAAATCCTAACAAACTCTCTTTTGTGATTGTATTTACCAATATGTTTTTATTATGGACATCATGGTTTATTTTGTGCAGGTTTGATATCTATACAATTAATATTCCTGGCATCGTACGGTATTTGGGCATTTTGTTAGTTGGCATTGGAGTAATTCTCTTTTTTGTAGCGCTAATCACGATTAGAAGTTTAGAAAGTTATGAAGGAGATCTGATCACCAAAGGTATCTATTCAAAGATAAGACATCCGATGTATTTAGGATTTATACTGTGGCTCATCGGCTTTCCTATTTTCAACGGAGCTCTTATTTCATTTATTCTTTCGTTTGTATTTATTGCGAATGTCTTATTCTGGAGATCTTTGGAAGAGCAAGAGTTAGAAAAAAGATTCCCTTCGTATATGAATTATAAAAAGACGACTATTTTTTAGAGAGCAATGAATCACTGCAAATCCACCTAAAAGATGGCGCGTAAGTGCTTGGGAGCAAGGACAACAAAACACGTATAAAAATGTTGAACGATTTTCACAGTTAATACAAAGGTGGTTGAAGACTTTAAAAAATCAGAGTGAACAGCTTTATGTGACCAATGAAAACGACTGAACATACTTCAATGTTGATACTAATCGTGATGCTGTCCTTATGGCCAATACATATCTCTGCACAACCCATCGAATCAATCGCAGAGAGAATCCCTGCCTGGCATGTGTCATTTCAATATTTGGGACTTACGTATCATCCCGATGGAGGAACCACACCTGAGGTGTATCCGCTGAAGCTCGACAGGAAGGCATATCTTGTACTGGATGTCGGTGTAGTAGCGAATCTCGACTATCGCATCAATAATTATTCCTTTCTCCGTTTCACAACGGCGTTGTACCAGGATTGTGCATTCGTCACGGGGGGATGTGTTCATGCAGGGCCGAGACTGCAATACTCCTGGGGTGATAATAGTATAAACGCAGGAATCGGTCCTATCTTGAGTTTCAGGCAAGACTGGCATCGATTCAAGGAATACCAAGGTGACGAGTTCTATGGTGACCGTGTGTATAAAGGCTTGCAGTACCGTTTCTTCCCGACTGCAATTGAATTAGAATATCTCCGTAGAATTAATGACTCGCTGGAATTTCAATGGTCGATTATCCCCGGTGCGCCACTCGTTATTACATCCTTGTTTGGAGTCCGATTCAGTTTATGAACACAAGGTTCCGCTATTGCTAGTTTGAATCTCATGTAAATGCATGCATTTTAGATCAAGAGGCTATACGCATAACATGATTGAAAAATAGAAAATTTCAATTGAAAAGGAGTTTGCAATGGATATCGTCATGAATTTTCGTTCCCAATCTCCCCGCCTGAACGGCACAGTCAGGCAGGCAATTGGGAATGTAAAGTCTTGAAGCTCCTCTTCGAAATGTTATTTCATTCTCACTACTAAACATGGAATACTGAGATGATGCTTATCCCCTACAAATTGGAATCGACTTTTACCCGCATACCATACACAAATGTCGCTCTCATCGTTATTACGTCCATCATTTTTTTCCTTCCCGAACAAATATTTCCCATGTCAGAACAACAATCATTTGTTCTTCATGATTGGGATGCTTCCGGCTTACTGGGAAACATGTTTTTGCACGGCAGCTTTTTTCATTTATTAGGCAATATGTTGTTTCTCTGGATATTCGGAAATGCAATCTGTGCAGTAGTTGGGAATGCCGCATATTTATTTCTTTATATCAGTCTCGGCATCGTTGCGGGTGTAACCCATCTTGCCATCGATGGGCACCCTGCCATCGGTGCGAGCGGCGCAATAAATGGTATTGTCGGTATGGCATTAGTTTTTTTTCCGCGCAATAAAATACACAGTTGGTATTTTTTTGCAATCCCTATTCTCTGGTTGTTCAAAGCAGGAACGTTTGCAACGAAGGCATATTGGTTGGTACTGTATTGGCTCGTGTTCGATATTCTCGGCAGTATGGGCTCCCCGGATGGCATTGCACACTGGATGCATATCGGCGGATTTGCAGGTGGTATGATCATTGCGATGTGTGCACTGAAATTTAATTTAATAGAAACCTACCATCTTACACTCTTCGATATGTTTGCTGGAAGGACAGAAGAGGATGAACTTGCCCGCACATTGGCTTTAGAAAAACAGGTTGCAGTCAGAGTGCCTGCAGAATTTATTGAGCCACAGGTTGAAAAAGCAAAAGATTCAATTTCTGTTTCACCAGCACTTCCTCCCCAACCGGTTCCGACAGCCCCGGATATTCAATTGAAACGTTGTGTAGGAGAAGCAACACTCGTCACATTATATATTGTCAACAACGGTGCTTCGATGAACTCTTTGAATTTAAAAGTCCCCCAGGGAGTAACGACGCAAATAAGTCAGGCGAAATGTCTTCGCCGTGGAGAATCGGGATGGATTCGATTTAGTACAGTCGACACTCCGATCGACAGTATCGAATTTATCATAGCATATCAGGATTCTAGAAATGCAGCGCATAAAATGCGATTTCGTTGTGTACCGCAAGCATCAACTCTTGAGGTCGTCTCTGCAGCTTAATCTTTTTTGACAGGCGATGGTTCGAATTTTACGATCTGCTTTCTAAAGGAATCTTTCACAAGAGATATTCATCGAAAGACACGTCATTCCCAATATCTTGTTGGGAATGGAGAGGGATGAAGCTCTGCTTCTTAAAGAGTTCCATACCCAAGCAGAGCTTAGGAACGAGTTTTTGAACACATCCAAGTAAATAGGAAGATTACAAAATGAAAGCAATGATATGCTCAAAATACGGATCGCCGGATTCTCTTCATCTCGAAGAGGTAGAAAAACCTGTTCCCAAAGACAACGAATTGCTTATCAAAGTTCACGCAGCTTCTGTCAATGCACTTGATTGGCACTTTTTAAGAGGCAAACCTTTTCTCGTGCGTTTACAATTTGGTTTTTTCAAGCCGAAAATCAGGATACTGGGCTACGATATAGCAGGCCATGTCGAAGCTGTTGGCAAAAAAGTAACTCAATTTAAACCAGGCGATGAGATGTTCGGTGGCTTAGGCTTCGTCCTGGGAGGCTTCGCCGAATACGCTTGCATTGCTGAAGACGGATTTGTGGCGCTGAAACCATCGGGCACAACATTCGAGCAAGCCGCAGCAGTGCCGGCTGCCGCAGTTACTGCACTAAAGGGTCTTCGCGACAAGGGACATATAAAGTCCGGGCAGAAGGTACTCATTAATGGTGCAGCTGGTGGTGTGGGTACATTCTCAGTGCAGATTGCTAAATCCTTCGATACGATAGTCACAGGTGTTTGCAGCTCACAGAAGCTGGATATGGTTCGCTCAATTGGAGCAGACAATGTTATCGATTATACCAAAGAGGACTTCACCAGGAATGGCCAAACTTATGACCTGATTCTCGATAATGTCGGGAACCGCACGGTATCAGACCTTATGCGAGCATTGAATCCCACAGGTAGATGCGTCATAGTTGGGTTTACTTCGATGGGACACATGCTCATGCAGTCCATTCTTGCACTGAGGGTTTCTAAATCAGAGGGCAAAAGGATCCTTTCTGCTTCAAGCGAGAAGCCGAACAGAGAGGATATCAGTTTTTTAAAAAAACTCCTTGAGTCCCGCAAAGTTGTACCTACTATTGACAGACAGTACCCATTAGAACAGCTTGCCGAAGCAATTGGTTATGTCGAAACAGGACACGCAAGGGCGAAAGTAGTCATTACTCATTGCCATAAATACAAAACCGAACAATGCATTAGCTAAAAGCGGTGAATACATGAATAAATCGGAAAAGTTTTGGGATAAGCACGTAAACGAATTTGATAAGGATAAGGAAAACAAGTCTTACACTGACATTAAGACTGTTGAAAACACAAATAAATATCTCAATCGTAGCGATATTGTTTTAGATTACGGATGTGCAACAGGAACAAAAGCTCTTCAAATTGCTGGAAATGTTAAAAAGATTTATGGTATTGATATATCGTCCAAAATGATCGAAGCTGCAAAAAGAAAAACTGCTGAGCGCAAAATTGAGAATGCAGATTTTGTACAGGCAACTATATTTGATAAGAGATATGATGCAAAATCATTCGATGTGATCCTTGCTTTTAATATTCTACATTTTTCAGAAGATATGCAGAAAGTTATGAAGAGGATAAACGAATTATTGAAATCAGGAGGACTGATTATTTCTGTAACTGCTTGTCTGGGAGAGAAGAAAACATTTTTAAGTATATTTATATCCTTCTCGATATTCCTCCTGCTTAAAATAGGGATGCTTCCCTATATGAGGTTCTTTAAAGTCTCCGAATTAGAAGATTTCATCACTCATGGAGATTTTCAGATTGTTGAAACTGAAAGTATGATTTACAATCACATAACTATTTATTTCATTGCAGCAAAGAAAATAGAGAGAACATAATGATCGATAAATTTCTAAAGAGGAAATACGTATGAGAGCAATTGTCTATACTGAATACGGACCACCGGAAGTTCTCCGGCTTAGAGAGTTAGACAAACCTGCTCCGAAGGACAATGAAGTACTAATTAGAGTATATGCGGCACCTGTAAGTTTCGGGGATATTATGGCTCGAAATTTTAGAAAAATCTCCCCCCGCAAGTTCACAATGCCTCTCCCCCTCTGGCTCCCCACGCGAATGTATTTTGGTTTCACAAAACCAAGAATCAGAATACTGGGAAGTGAGTTCGCCGGGAAAATTGAAGCAGTGGGAAAGAATGTCAAATTGTTTAAGGAAGACGATCAGGTTTTTGGATATCGCGGCCAACACTTTGGCACTTATGCAGAATATGTATGTATGCCTGAAGACGGAATAGTGGCAATCAAACCAACCAATATGACCTATGAGGAAGCCGCCGTCGTTCCTTATGGAGCAATAATGGCATCGAGTATACTTAGAAAAGTTAATATTCAGAAAGGACAGAAAGTCCTTATCAATGGCGCTTCAGGAGGGATAGGTTCAATGGCGCTACAACTTGCGAATTATTTCAGAGCAGAAGTTACGGGGGTATGTGGTACACCGAGATTAGCATTGGTGAAATCTCTGGGCGCTGACAAGGTTATTGATTATACAAAAGAGGATTTTACCGAAAACGGTGAAACCTATGATCTTATTTTTGATGTTCTCGGCAAGAGTTCATTTTCACGGTGTAAAAACTCGTTAAACCAAAACGGATGTTATCTGCTGGCCAGCTTTAAGATGAAACAACTTTTTCAAATGCTGTTGACTTCGATAGCAGGTAATAGGAAAGTAATATGTGCGATGTCATCCGAAATGGTTGAAGATTTAATTTTCATCAAAGAGCTTGTTGAGGCAGGGAAAATAAAATCAATCATAGACAAACGATTTCCGTTGGAACAAACTGCCGAGGCGCATCGGTATGTCGAAACAGGGCAAAAGACAGGAAATGTTGTAATAACTATTTAAAATGACTTTTTAAGGATCGACTACATAGTCGGTAAAATTGTTCTCTTTGTGTAAAAAGCATGTGAGTAGGATTTTCCTTATGACTGCTTTAAACCTATTGAAAAGCGTAAATTGTCAGACCTTAAATTAGGCATAGGATATGAGCCCCTATTCCTGAATCAATATATTGACATTGCTACATAGGTTTATTATATAGAATATTATGGGTCAACAACAGATAATAATTTTAGTCCTTGGGACAATAATTATTGGAATTGCTTTAGCCGTTGGAATTTTATGGTTTCAGTCAAATAGCATTTCATCAAACAAGGATGCGCTTATTGGAGATTTAAACAATATTTTGGCGGATGCTCATGCATATTATTTAAAACCAGCCTGTCTTGGCGGCGGCAATCACAGTTTTATAGGATACACTATTCCCAGAAGAATGAAAACATCTGATAATGGGACTATTAGTTTCACAGATAACCGACTCCCCGAATTCAATACTGTTTTCGTGACTGCAACTTCTTCCCAAAATGATGGAGTGATCACAGCCAAGATTGACATTTTTCATACTCAATTATTTGCTGTTACACCTAAACCCGGAACTGTATTTGATGACGAATAAAATTAAATTCGATAATTCATTCGCTACTACTTCTCCACAACACCTCTCTATATGTTGATTCCATAGAACAAAAAATCATTTTCAGATCACTTCATTCGTTTTCATTTTGATATCTCCACGGTATACTGGTATTCACCTATTTTGTCCTCAAGGATTAATTCCTTCGCATTCCCAATCTCCGAATAGAAATGGAAATTCTTGAACCTCCTCTTTGAAATGATATTTTGTGAATATTAAAACAGATTTGACTCCTTAAGTGTTTTCTGTGATGTCTTTTTTCCCTACCTTACATAAAAAATTATAGTTTTACCTCTTTTGAAGAAAACGAGAATTGTTGATGAACAAAGGAATGCGGTATGCCGTTGGTGCATACATCAGCTGGGGAGTTTTGCCGATTTATTGGAAGTGGCTTCATCACGTCCCTGCACTGCAATTAATAAGTCACCGCATTCTCTGGTCCTTTTTTGCACTGGTCGTCGTCATTCTGCTCACACGCCGCTGGAAGGAATTCCGACAAGCTGTTTTTACTCCGCGTGTTCTTCGAGTGTACAGTGCCGCAGCTCTCCTCATCGGCATCAACTGGCTCACGTATGTCTGGGCAGTTAATGCAGGGCACATTATTGAGACCAGTCTGGGATATTTCATTAACCCGCTACTCAGCGTATTAATGGGAGTCATCTTTCTGCATGAACATGTGCGGCCGCGGCAGTGGATTCCTCTCGGTCTCGCAGGTGCAGGAGTTTTGTATCTGACATTCGCGTACGGTTCCCTTCCCTGGATTGCACTCACCCTTGCTGTCTCGTTTGGCGTTTACGGACTTGTTAAAAAAATCGCTCCGCTTGGTTCACTCTATGGTTTAACATTAGAGACGGGCATTCTGCTGATTCCAGCGTTTGTTTATCTTCTGTATTCCGATATGCATGGATCGGGTTCGTTTCTCCATACTGGAACATCATCAGATTTTCTTATGATTGGTGCCGGACTAGTCACAACCATTCCGCTTCTCATGTTTGCTTCAGCTGCACAGCGCATCTCGCTTTCGCTTGTGGGCATCCTGCAATATATCGCCCCGACGCTGCAATTTCTCGTTGGTGTCATTATCTACAAAGAACCATTCACTCACATTCAATTCATCGGCTACGGCGTTGTCTGGGTAGCGCTGTTCCTCTTTGCAGTGGAAGGGTATCTTGCCTATCGATCGAAACCTGTTGCTGCAGCCGAAGGCATTGAGCAAGACTTGCTGTGAAAAGTAATCCTTATAGCCAGCTACTTGATTCCGGTTCATCTTGCATTTCATACGCATTTTAGCGTATCTTTTTCTATCAACTTTCATTCAGGAGCCATTATGCGTCGGTTGTTTTTATTTCTGCCATTATTCTCAGTCATAGTATATGCCCAATCCATCGACCCAAAATCTAAAATTGGTTATGAATCTATCAATGCCGCTGATTTGAGGGCTCATCTTACTATTCTCGCTTCCGACAGTTTAGAAGGGCGAGAGACCTCGTACCCCGGTCAAAAGAAAGCGGCGAATTATATCGCAGATATTTTTAAGAACTTAAATCTCAAAGCCATCGGCGACAATGGAACATACTTCCAGCATTTTGATGTCGAGGTCAGTCGTGTCGATCCGGAAACAAAGATCATAACGGATGTTGACGGAGTGAAGAAGAATTTCACATGGGGAACAGATTTTATTTCTGAAGGAGCGAAAGACACCCTCGTAAGCGGTCCCGCGGTATTTGTTGGATTCACGGATACGGAATTAGATTCCTCTGCGAAAGCAAAACTCGCAGGACGAATTGTATTCGTCTTTATCGGCAAGAAAAATTTCGCCAGCGATACATCCAAATCGGCAACAATGCGGCGGTTCTATGCAATACGCCGTGATGCAGGGGCGGCGGCGACATTGATGATTCCCGACATCGAAGGACCTGCGACTTTTCAAAAAGCATTAGAGACGATGGGCGATTTTGGAACGGATAAAGGAACAATGAAGATGAAAGATAGTTCATCTCAATTGCGTCAGCAATTTATCCGATTCCTTGTATCACCGGAATTGGCGGAAACAGTTTTAAAACCATCGGGCAAATCATTGAAGCAGCTCAAAAACGAAGCCCTTCTCGATCAACCGTTTCCTCCGGTGTTTATTGACGATGCAACCGTTACTATAACCTCGAAAGCCATTCATGAAACAAAACAAACTGAAAATGTACTTGGCTTTCTGCCGGGAAGCGATCCAGTTCTTAAATCGCAAGTCGTAATATTTACCGCGCATTACGATCACCTGGGAATAAGTCGTACTGGCGTCCTCTATCCCGGTGCAGATGATGATGGTTCCGGCACCGTTACCATTCTGGAACTTGCAAAAGCGTTTACAGCAAATCCAAGAAAACCGAAACAGAGTTTGCTTTTCATGACTGTTGTGGGTGAAGAAAAGGGATTGTATGGCTCCAAATATTATACAAATAATCCGATCATTCCATTAGATAAAACGACAGTTGATTTAAATCTCGATATGGTCGGCAGAATCGATACGACACATGAGGCGAATAAAGATACGAATTATACATATGTCATAGGTTCGAATAAAATCAGTCTTGAGCTCGATAGTCTGCTTCGAATTGCGAATAATGAGTCGGAACATCTCGCGCTTGATTACACATTTAACAGCGAAAACGATCCGGAGCGATTCTATTACAGAAGCGATCATTATAACTTCGCGAAGAACGGCGTACCCATCGTTTTCTTTTTCGATGGCATCATCCGCGACCTTCATAAACCGACTGACACTGTGGATAAAATTCTCTTCGAAAGAATGGCAAAAATAGGACGATTAATTTACGACCTCGGATGGCGGCTCGCAAATCTGGATCTTCCATTAACGAAGATTCCCATGCAGCAATAGGATGTCATACGAATGTACTCGGAAGAAGAACTTCAACGCGGACTGTCTACGAAAATATTTGGCCGTAAATTATTCGTCTATGACTCTATCGATTCAACGAATGCTTGTGCAAAAACTTTGGCAAACAGAGGCGCCGAAGAAGGCACCGTCGTCATAGCAGATCATCAAACTGCAGGCCGAGGACGATTTGGAAGAACATGGAATGCAGAATCAGGGAGCAGTTTATTGTTCTCCGTCATAGTCCGGCCGACATTCAGTACGGACAAGATTGGATTACTACCCTTCTTTGCCGCTGCTGGTATTGCCCTTGCCGTTGAAACAGTTACCGGATTACAGTGCGAATGCAAATGGCCAAATGATGTTCTGTTAAATAAAAGAAAATGCTGCGGAATCCTTATGGAGAGCAACCTTCAAAAAAATAATCTCGATTATGTGATTATCGGAATTGGATTAAATGTAAACCAGAAGAAATTTCTTGACGATCTTGATGGCAAAGCTACTTCGCTCAGCAATGAGTGCGGCAATGAGTTTGACCGAAGAAGTGTATTCTGCCAAATCATGTCATGGCTCGAATCGCTTTACTACAATGTGAGCAGAGGAAATTTCAACAATGTGCTGATGGAATGGAAAGCCCGCGCGACATTATTTGGCAAGCGGATAACGCTCGCTCAAGCCACTGCTGTCATAGAAGGAACTGCAATCAATCTTGCTCCCGACGGAGGATTGGTTGTAGAAACAAAAACCGGCCGGCATGTGTTTTATGCCGGTGAAGTGACTCTTGCAAAAGAATAATGAATAAACAATTTCCCAGTTCGAGTGAAGCTGGGATGATGGATCACTATCTTCCATCTAGAACCGTGTAATAAAGATTATTTCTGACTCGCATTACTGAATATTTCAAACGATCGTTGCAAGTGCAATTTCTCTATCATATAGCCAGCTGAACTTCTCTACACCCGAGAAATTCACGCGATCGGCAAGTTTGAGATATCGTTCGGAAAGTCCGCACAAATAATCTTGTGCTTTTGCCGATGCATCGGAAATTCCGGTTAAGCTTTCAATCTTCCATTCGTGGACCAGCGTTCCAATAATTTCTGCATAATCTTTTGCCGTGTACACACCTATTTTTTGTGCAACAAGAGAAAACCTTGAAAACAAGTTTTTATCTTTCCCATCGTCCATCAGCATTGCCGGCATGGCAATTTTTGATTTCATCATTTTGGCAAACGCTAGTACTGCTTTTGCCGGATCAAGCTCAAAGATTTTTGTCATAAATAATTTATACGCTTTTTCGTGACGCGCTTCATCGCCGGCAATCATACCGCAGATTTTGTGAAGATGGTCCTCGCCGGCTCGCTTGGCAAGGACGCCGACGTTCCGATGTGATATTTTGGTCGCCCGTTCTTGAAACGATGTATAGACAAAGCCGAGATACGGATCATTTTCTGTTTGCGGATCAAACCCGTTGTTGATGAGATGGTGGATTGTTGTTTCGACTGAACGCATATTAACGCGTCCGGTGAGATACAAATATTTGTTCAACAGATCGCCGTGGCGATTTTCCTCCGATGTCCAGCCACGGCTCCATCGTGCCCACGGTGATGGGCTCGCGCCTGTTTTGTCGGTGACGCCCTGCAGTCGATTAAGCCATGTTTGATACGTTGGCAATGCCTCTTCCGTCACCATATCACCGACAAGAACCACAAGCACTTCATCGGATAACGCAAGAGCACTTGTACGAAAATCTATCAATTGCTCAACCCAATTTCCCGCATTCAAGTCGGGTAAAAAATCGGATGGCTGCCAGCTTTCTTCCACGTTCATGAGCAATGAATTCAACTGCTCGCCGACAAATCCTTCTATGCTCTTTATAACTTCTAATTGATGCGATGTGACGTGTACTTCGTTTTGCGCAACCATAGCTTTCACTCTCCAAAAGATGGAAATGGTTTTTTGAACAACATGAGTGAAACGTTATTTTTTTCTACATCGTTCCTTATTTCGTAATGAGTTTTAAAAAAATATTCGTCTTCATCTTGACAAATTCAGTTCCATGTATTATACTAAAGTGAAGAAGGAGCAAGAACGCTCCTAGAAAAACCGATGATAAACTCAAATACAACATCTTCGATTATTTTTCGCGAAGCCATCATAGCCCAGGCGTTCGATAGAACAGCTGGCAGGTGTTGTCGCTGTTGTTGTAGTTGCTTATCGCAACTCCACGCAACGATGTTGGATAACGGTAATTCATCGGCCTGTTCACTGTAAGATAAAACGCATCACCTCAGAGATAAGGTCGAGGGTTCAAACCCGATGACACCTGACCCCCAATCGCCCGTTGCGGTTGAGGGAATGATGAGATGAGGCGGTTTTTTTTATAACCTCTTCTGGAAAATTCCTGGAAGGGGTTTTTTCATTTAAAGCCCCCCCATCTTTCAACCTCAGGTGAAATAATTTGATATCAACAAACAATCATCCTATACCACTAGTAGAAAGGTAATACAATGAGCGCACCAAAATACAAATTCGAAACTCTCCAACTCCATGCCGGACAAGTGGTTGATAAGACCACAAATGCACGTGCAGTTCCTATCTATCAGACAACATCGTACGTCTTCAATGATGCAGATCATGCCGGGCGTTTATTCGGATTGCAGGAGTTCGGCAACATTTACAGCCGTATCATGAATCCAACCGTTGCCGTTTTTGAAGAACGTATTGCGGCGCTTGAAGGCGGTGTCGCTGCACTCGGAGTTTCGTCGGGACAGGCAGCGCAATTTATTGCACTTTCCACTATTGCACAAGCAGGCGAAAACATCGTGTCATCAAGTAACCTGTATGGAGGAACGTACAACCAGTTTAAAGTGACGTTCCCCCGTCTCGGAATCAACGTAAAATTTGCCGAAGGTGACAGCCCGGAGGCATTAGGGAAACTTATCGATAAGAAAACAAAAGCGCTCTATGTGGAATCCATCGGCAACCCTCGGCTCAACGTTCCTGAATTTGAGGCGCTCGCCAAGCTGGCGCACTCAAATGGAATTCCTCTCGTCGTGGATAATACATTTGGCCAGGGCGGTTATTTGATCAATCCAATCTCTCACGGTGCCGATATTGTGGTGCATTCGGCTACGAAATGGATCGGCGGACACGGAACATCCATCGGCGGCGTGATCGTCGATTCCGGTAAGTTCAATTGGGGAAATGGCAATTTCCCGATTTTCACCGAGCCGAGTCCCGGTTATCACGATTTGAAATTCTGGGATGTGTTCGGTTCGAAAAGTCAATTCGGTAATATCGCCTTCATCATTAGAGCGCGTGTGGAGCAGCTGCGCGATCTTGGTCCCGCATTAAGTCCGTTCAATGCATTTCTGCTTCTGCAAGGGCTTGAAACTCTTTCGCTTCGAGGCGAACGGCATAATGCCAACGCATTAGCACTTGCTCACTATCTGGAGGGTCACAAACAAGTGAGTTGGGTCTGGTATCCTGGATTGGAAAGCCATCCGTACCACTCCACTGCAAAAAAATATTTACGCAAAGGACAATTCGGCGGTGTGCTTGCATTCGGCGTTAAAGGCGGAGTTGCAGCCGGCAGAAAATTGATTGATAGTGTGAAACTTGCAAGTCTACTTGCCAATGTCGGCGATGCGAAGACACTCATCATTCATCCGGCCTCGACGACGCACCAGCAATTGAGCGAAGCAGAACAAAAGTCAAGTGGAGTGGTACCGGAATTAGTTCGAGTGTCCGTAGGGCTCGAGCATATCGATGATATCATTGCCGATTTCGATCAGGCACTTGCAGAAACATTAAAAGCATAAACTTTGTTTAAGTAAATGATTCTGTTACGAAAAACAACATGGGTGTCACGGTCCGTACCATGACACCAAAAATGAATTGTTTTTCAGCGACTGAGCGTCACAAAATCCTGCCCGACTGCTGATGCCCGCCAGAATGCGAAGCGGGCTGGCAGTCATGCAGGCGGGGGTTCGTGACGCCCCAGTGCAAAGCATAATATTTGTTAGAATAAATGATGAAACATTGAATAATAAAAGGAGATACTATGAAAGCTTTAAATATTCTTGAAACTATCGGCAGAACGCCTCACGTTCGCATCAATCGTTTGTTCGGGGATAAAGAAGTCTGGATAAAACTTGAACGCAGCAATCCGGGTGGTAGCATCAAAGACCGTATTGCACTCTCGATGATAGAAGACGCTGAACGGCGCGGACTGTTAAACCCGGATACGGTCATTGTCGAACCAACCTCCGGCAACACTGGAATTGGATTGGCGCTTGTTGCCGCTGTGAAGAAATATAAACTCATCCTTGTGATGCCGGAATCGTTTTCCGTTGAGCGCCGCCGTTTAATGGCAGCTTACGGAGCACAATTCGATCTCACACCGCGCGAAAAAGGTATGACAGGTGCAATTGAACGTGCGAAGGAACTTGCCGCTTCACTTCCCAAGGCATGGGTTCCTCAGCAATTTGAAAACGAAGCCAATATAGAAGTTCATCGGCGTACGACGGCAAAAGAAATTTTAGCGGATTTTCCGCAAGGTATTGACATCATCATCACCGGCGTCGGCACCGGCGGTCATATTACTGCAGTAGCGGAAGAATTGAAAAAGGTGTACAAAGGTTTGAAAGTCTATGCCGTAGAGCCTGCGGCTTCGCCTGTGATCAGTGGCGGCAAACCTTCGCCCCATCCGATACAGGGAATTGGTGCGGGTTTTATTCCGAAAAACCTACACGTCCAGTCCATCGATGGCGCTATTCAAATTACAAAAGAGGAAGCGTACGAATATGCACAGCGCGCCGCACGTGAAGAGGGAATTCTCGTCGGAGTTTCTACAGGTGCTTCCTTGGCAGCGGTCGCGAAGAAACTTCCCGAACTAAAACCGGGCGGCAGAATCCTGACATTCAATTACGATACAGGTGAACGGTATCTTTCCGTTGATGGACTATTCCCGGCGTAGTGGAAATATGAAATAACATGCACAAAGTTATGAGAGAGAGATGTAGAGTCCGGTCATCTGACCGGACGTACAAATTTACCCTCATCGTCCGACTGGAAGTCGGACTCTACTTATGGTCGGGAGTGTGACTCTCTTTCGACTTGAGGAATGGAAATAAATATATTCGGAGAAAATTTATGGATACATCACGACAGGTACTCGATCATAGCGCTCTGAAATTTAACCAGATATCGATTATAACGCTTGCACTGCTCGGCTTTATTCTCAACCAGCCGATTCTACCCTCTTTTGTCGCGGCGGTGCTCATAGCGGGTTCGCTCAACTCGAACTTTGCACTTTTCAAGCTTACATATAAGCATGTGATCAAACCGCTGAAATTATTAAAACCGAATCCAATAGAAGACATTTCGACTCCGCATGAGTTTGCACAGCTGTTAGGCGGAATCGTACTTGGCATCGGCAGTTTGTTACTGTACACCGGATCACCTCTTCTCGGATGGATATTCACTTGGATCGTTATCGCACTCGCGGCGGCAAACCTCATCTTCGGATTTTGCGCTGGCTGTTTCGTTTATTACCAGTTGAAGAAACTCGGAGTGCCGGGGTTCCGCATTCCATCACAATAATAGTACAATAATATGACTCAAATAATCATTCAGCGAATTCTCTTATCGTCCGAAATATTTCTTGCATTCATTCTCGTTGTTAAATCATTTGGCGCTTACAGCGAATGGAAGTTACGCTTGCGTTCCCGCAAACAACAATTATCCATGAATATTGAAAAGGACAAACCGGTACTTTTGTACTTCTGGACATCTGATTGTTCCCAATGCAAACTTCAGGAACGGCAGATCGAGCGGGCGCAAGCTGTCTTACATCAATCTGGAAAGACATTGGAAGTACAAAAACTGAACGCATTTGAAGAACAGGCGCTTGCAAAGCATATGAACGTGATGACCGTACCAACGATTGTGCTGCTGAATTCTCAGGGAAATGTCACAACTTGGAATCCCGGTTTGACATATGCAGACACCATCATTAAACAATATCTTGCCATCCAATAAACTTGTGCAGTCTGATCAGCACGGTCGCTCTCGCCCAGGTTTTTACGTAAATATCACAAGTGTTTTCATATCCTACCTTAAATAAGGCTACCCGGTTCAATATTCCAGGGAACAAAACCTGATATATGGATTGTTATAAAACAAGAATCTACAAGCCACACAATGACTCATTTACCTCGGCTTAGATAAATAGTAATAAAGGAAGGAAAATATCATGCCGGATATTCTTCACAGAGTTGGAATCAAAGTCACACCGGGCAAAGTTTTCGAAGCTCTATCGACTATTGACGGGCTACATCATTGGTGGGTTGTTGAAACCACTGGAGATACCAAACAAGGCAGCATTATTAACTTCGGTTTTTGTGAGATGAAAGTGGTTGAGTCCAAACCTAATAAACTCGTGAAATGGAAATGCGTGCGAGGACCCCGAGATTGGATCGGCACGGAAGTGTCTTTTCAATTAAAATATAAAGACGATCAAACCTTCGTTATCTTCAAACACGCCAACTGGAAAAAGCCATTGGAGTTTATGCATCATTGCAGTACCAAATGGGCTACATTCCTTCTCAGTTTAAGGGATTGGTTGGAAAGAGCCGAAGGCCGTCCATCTCCTTACGATGTAAAAATCCATGTTGGTGATTGAAAAAAAATAAAGAAGCAATCAAATATCAGATTCACGATATAGAAGAATATATGCGTCCATCCATGGATAGAGAACATCTCTCATTCGAACGAATACTATTCTTCAGTGATGCTGTATTCGCGATTTCGATCACCCTCCTTGTCTTGGAAATCAAGGTGCCATTGATGCAGCAGGAATTTTCAGAATTGCAGCTCGGATATGCCCTTCTCCAGATGACACCTAAGATTGTCGGTTTCCTTATCTCCTTTTTCCTTATTGGACAAACATGGATTGAGCACCATCGCATTTGTAGTTATTTGGGAGAATACAATTCCGGAATGTTGTGGAGAAACCTTTGGCTGCTCTTGTTTGTCGTGTTCTTACCGTTTGCGACAGCGCTTCTGAGTGACTACTATTTTTCGCGCGTAGCAATTTGCGTCTACGGTTGTTCGTTTGCAGGTCTTGGCTTCGCAAAAGCTTTCTTTTGGCACCACGCTGTAAAAAAGCATTTACTAGCGAAAGATATTGTCGCAGCGCAGGCAGCTCGTATTGGCCGCCGTGTGTGGGCAACACCGATTACATCTTTTGCCGTGATCATTGCGGCTGTCGTTGGGATTCCTTATGCATATTGTGGTTTTGCTCTCATTCCACTTGCAGCAATATTGTTAGATCGAACCGTAGCACGAAAGAAAAATCTATTACAATCATATACACATTAAGAGGAGAAATATATGACAGGCCTATTGACGCTCTGGCTCCCGATACTGCTTTCTGCAGTGATTGTGTTCATTGTGAGTTCTATCATCCACATGTTGTCGCCCTGGCATAAAGGTGACTATCCCAAGATGCAAAATGAAGACAAAGTGATGGATGCACTCCGCCCGCTCAATATCCCTCCGGGCGATTATATGGTACCCCGCCCATCGGGCAGAGAGGAAATGCGCGCACCTGAATTTATCGAAAAATTGAAAAAGGGCCCGGTGATGATGCTGACGGTTTTTCCAAGCGGTCAGAACTCAATGGTGATGAATCTTGTCCTCTGGTTTCTTTATTCGGTCGTGGTCGGATTCTTTGCTGCATACGTTGCCGGGCGTACGCTTTCTCTTGGCGCAAATTCCTTGCAAGTTTTTCGGTTAACTGGAGTCACAGCATTTATGGGATACTCCGCCGCACTCTGGCAGATGTCGATTTGGTACCGCCGGGCTTGGAGTATAACGATCAAAGCGACAGTCGATGGATTGATCTATGCAATACTCACTGCTTACATTTTTGTATGGTTATGGCCGCAATGAACTTATTGCAGAGAAAAACTAAAGGGCTTGATGAGCATTACCGCAACCAGTATAAAGCATGACAATCGTACGTTTGAGATCACTTATGTAATTTCACTAAAATAATTATGAATCCGGTACAAAACATCGAAATACTTGCATTTACTTCTTCGAAAGAATGGCGGCAGTGGCTTGCGAAAAACCACAACCGAACGGAAGGCATATGGCTGCGGTTTTATAAAAAAGCTTCCAGCGTTCCATCAGTGACGTATGATGAAGCATTAGACGAGGCACTTTGCTATGGCTGGATCGACGGTCAGCTGAAACCGTACGATGAAAGGTCGTGGCTGCGAAAATTTACACCCCGCCGGGCGAAAAGTCCTTGGTCAAGACGAAACATCGAGTATGTTCAACGCCTCATCAAAGCAGGAAGAATGAAAGACGTCGGATTGAGAGAAGCCGAAGCGGCAAAAGTGGACGACAGATGGATGAATGCCTACGATCCCGGAAGCACTATGACCATGCCCGCAGATTTTCTCAAGAGACTTTCCAGGATGAAGAAAGCGAAAGCATTTTTCGAAACGCTCAATAAAGCAAACACTTACGCAATTGCCTGGCGTTTGCAGTCCGCCAAAAAACCTGAAACAAGGGAAAAACGCATGAAGGCAATTCTTGCAATGTTAGCGAAAGAGGAAAAATTTCATGACTAAGTACGCTGCTTTTCTCCGCGGGATCAATGTCGGCGGGCATAAGCCGGTTCCTATGCAAAAATTGAAAAAAGCACTTGAATCGCTTCACTTCAAGAATGTGCAGACGCTGCTTGCAAGCGGCAATGTTGTGTTTGAGGCACCGCCGATAGACACGATCGCTCTTGAACAAAAACTGGAAGCAAAGCTGCAGAAGACTTTTGGAATGAAAATCGGCGTTCTTATCCGCACGATGGAAGAATTGCAATCTCTGAACGAATCGCAGCCGTTCAAAGGAATTGACGTGACTCCGGAGACCCGCCTTTACGTAACTTTCTTTTCAGAAAAGCCCAAGAACCGTCTGAAGATTCCATATACATCGCCTGACAAGAGCTACAAAATTCTTTATATTTCGGGACGTGAAGTGTGCAGTGTTCTCATCCTCTCTTCAAACAGCCAGACTACTGATCTGATGAAAGTTCTGGAGAAAGAATTTGGCCGTAAGGTCACCACACGAAATTGGAATACGATTGTTCGAGTTTTGGCAATAAAACAATGACATTACATTACACAGGATTAATCGTGGGAGCTGAGTGAATTGACGGAACCCGGCTGGAACGAATGCTACAATAAATTCGCTGAAAATCTCCTATAACAGAAATGTGAGATTCCTATGACAAAAAACAACTCTCAAACCATATCCCATAAAAACACAGCAATAACATTCTTGCGTCTTGTGGTTGCAAGAAAGATCAGAGAAGCCTACGCAACATACGTAAGGCAAGATATGATTCACCATAACACGGCATTTGCAGGCGATGCAGCGAGTCTTGAAAAAGCTATGGAGGAAAGCCACTCACTCTTTCCTCATACTGTCATCGAAATCAAGCACGCGCTAGAAGATGGAGATCTCGTGGCGGTGCATTCTCATGTGCGCATGCAAGCGGATGATCCGGGTTTTGCGGTTGTTCATCTCTTCCGCTTTGAAGATGACCGTATCATCGAGATGTGGGATGTAGCACAAGCTGTACCGAAGGACTCTCCGAATATAAACGGCATGTTTTAATCAAAATATTTTTATACTACTAAATAATTATACCAAGATTGCCGCGAAACCGGGAAAACAAGAGATTGGTATTACTCAAGTCTTTCCTGGGCAGCGTATACTTACAATGAAGAATCCCGAAATCGACAATGTTCCTCAAATCGATTGATTTATGGTGCAACACGTAAAATTCGAAAACCAAGCCGGCAAGCAGTACATGGCAAGCCGCTCATCGAAACGGTTTATTCATACACCGCAGGACATACTGGATCTGTTGGCATGCGGTAATGAGAACGAAACAAATCTTTTCCTGCTTGAAGAAACAAATTTCATCTCCGAATTCTATGATCTGAAAACAGGTCTTGCAGGTGAGATTCTTCAGAAGATATCAACCTACCGCGCACGGCAGGCGATTGTCGGGTCATTTGAGATGGCCGAGAGCAAGAAGTTTGGCGAAGTCATGGTTGAATTAAATAAAGGATCGCAGGTTCGATTTGCACGGACCAAAGAAGAAGCCGTCTCGTGGTTAATGCAGTAAATTTGGGGCGTCACTTCTTATTCAATTTTAAAAGGAATGAAATATGACTTTAAAGCTCAAACCGCCAATAACTGTCATTATCGTGTGCGTATTCGAACTGCTCGGTTTGATTTTATTACCATCTGCCTTGCTCAAAGAGTCAACTAAAGAAATTGGCATATGGTACCAAATCTATATTGTGATCACCGGCTTTGTCACTGCCTTTATGATTTCGTGCCTTTTGAAGATGAAAAAGTTAGGCATCTATTTATATTTTACAGCGTATGCGGTGCATAATATCATAGCTTTCCTCGTTGGAAATTGGGTTATTTACGTTCTCATTATTCCAATTGTCGGTGCGATATTATTACTTCCTCATATAAAAAAAATGTCTTAGGTGATAAGGAGTTCGCTGTAAAATTCATGCCTGCCTGCCGGCTTGTCCGCTGAAACGAAGTGCAAGCGGAAGTGTAACGGCCTATCCGCCGCATCCCGCCCGACTTCGTCGAGGTCTCGTCTCGACTGAGTCGAGACGGACTTTGCGGGACGGAAGGCGGGCGGGCAGGCAAACAACGCGGAAAGCAGAGGCCTGGTTGGCGGAGCCGCCATCCATTACGTAACTTTATTCATAAGCACGAGTACTATTTATATAATAATATTAGACGGGTACAATTATTATGACTACTACTAAGACGGTGATTCTTAATAAGAACTTCAATGCAGCCTACTGGAAACGTCCATCAGAGAGCGGCGATACAGTTGTCTTCATCCATGGTTTTGGATCTGCAAAGGAGCATTTTCGATACGCCTTCAGTTCGCCCTCACTGGAAGATTTTACACTTATTGCTTTAGATCTCATCGGATTTGGACAAAGCAGAGGACCTGAAGATTTCGGATATACCATGAAGGATCAAGCTTCGATTGTTCTTGACTTGCTTGATCATTTAGGAACAACAACCTTCCACCTCTGCGGACATTCAATGGGTGGGCTCGTTGCGATGAACATATCACAAATGAAACCACAACGAGTGCTATCGTTTATCGACTTGGAGGGTAATCTTACGATAGAGGACTGTTCCTTTACGGGGAAAGTCGCTGGCAATACGTTAGAAGAATTTGCTCATACAGGAAAAGTGAAATTAGAAAAAGAATTCAGGGATGCCGGTATTAATGATCCGACGATGAGTGAATACGCGGATACATTTAGTACTGCGTCAACATTAGCACTTTATAAAAGTGCATGTCACACAGTTGAAGATTCATCGACACCGCTTATAGAGAAGCTCGTGCGAATTAAAAATGTTTGTTACATTTATGGAGAAAAAAACAGAGGAATTTATCCAAGTGAAAATCTTCTTAATGCCAAAAGCGTACCTATTTTCTATATTGAAAAAGCAGGACATACGATGGCTATTGAAAATCCTAACCAACTATATTGTGTCATAAGAACTTTCATTGATCGGTTATCACCAACTTAATCAAAAAGAGCCTCATACGTTAAACTGCAAACTCCAGTGGGCAAGCGAACTTGAGAGCGAGGATGTAGACAACATATTGCAGTTTGCATATAATTTGTAACTGTTAAAGCAAATGTTCGTATATGTTTCTTATTATACCAAGGGGAAAACGTAGCTATGCTGAAAAGAATATTGCCGGAGAAAATTCTGTCCAACGATAATACAATTCCAATCCTCATTGCTTTGCTCCAGTTTGTTCTTCAAGTGATGGTTCACGGCAATTACGGGTATTTCAGAGACGAATTGTATTACATTGCATGCAGTAATCACCTTGCTTTCGGTTATGTCGATGCACCGCCGCTATCGATAGCGATTCTTACACTGAACCGATGGATTCTCGGCGATTCACTTCAGGCCCTCCGATTTTTACCGGCGCTTGCCGTGGCGGGAGTCGTGATCCTGACTGCACTCATGGCTCGTCGGATGGGCGGAGGACGCTTCGCTCAGGGAATGGCTTCACTGACAATAGTCGCAGCCCACGTTTTACTGGGGAACGGAAGATTTTTTTCGATGAACGCATTTGATATTTTCTTCTGGGCTCTCGCCGGATATATTGTCATAAGAATTCTTACTGAGGACAAACAAAGACTATGGATCGCATTCGGTATTGTCGCGGGACTCGGATTGCTCAATAAATATTCGATGGGATTTCTTTGCATTGGACTTGTTGCCGGTCTCATCCTGACTTCTCAAAGGAAGCAGCTTACCACGAAATGGTTCTGGTTCGGGGTGCTCACTGCTTTTATCCTGTTCCTTCCTCACATCATCTGGGAAATCAGTCATGGTTTGCCGACGCTTGAATTCATGCATAATGCGAGTCAGGAAAAGAATGCACCCATAACGATAGGAGATTTTTTTACGGGACAGTTGCGCGATATTAATTTCTTCAATGCGCCTCTCTGGCTGCTTGGACTTTATTTTTTCCTATTCCATCGGATCGGCAGACAATACCGTGCGCTTGGCTGGATATATATTGTCGTCTTCATCATCATGGTCGCTGGAAATGCAAAAGTGTATTATCTCTCCCCTATCTATCCGATGCTGTTGGCTGGTGGATCTGTATTTGTGGAACATCTTATCCGGGAGTATTCGTGGAATTGGACGAAACCGGTGTACGTGAGTCTGCTCGTTCTCTGGACTGTCATAGTCCTTCCTTTTACACTTCCTGTATTGCCGGTCGAGGATTTGATTTCTTATCAGAAGTTATTGGGTGTGACTCCACGCGCCGAGGAACGAAGTGCCCTCGCAGAACTCCCGCAATATTATGCGGACATGTTCGGCTGGGAAAAAATGACTGCAGATGTGGCAACTGTCTATCGAACATTAACTCCTGAAGAACAGGCAGAGTGCGTCATTTTCGTCCGGAATTACGGCGAGGCCGGTGCGATAGATTTCTTTGGAAAACACTACGGGCTTCCCGACGCCACGTGCGCCCACAACAATTATTGGCTGTGGGGACCCGGACAGCGAACCGGACGTATTGCAATCATTTTCGGAAGCTGTAGAACCCTCGATGAGAATCTTACCGATTTAAGCCGTGCGTACAAACATGTGGAACTCGCCGCTACAACAAATGCCAAGTTTTGTATGCCGTATGAAAACGGCCGCATGATTTTTATTTGCAAAGAAATGAATACGACATTTCAGAAGATCTGGCCGAAAGAACGATTCTATATTTGAACAAATGGCAACGGAGTTATTGTAGAGATTTCCGTCGTGCTGACGGTCGGGAATGACTTGAATATTGTTGCATGCTAACGCTTGTTTCATTCTCAGGCCTCCGGCTGTCATTCCCATCCCGATTGTCCAAGACAATCGGGATAAGCGAGAATCTAAAATAGCCTGCCACATAGAATTTCCAGTGCTTGCGAGATACAGCGGTGTTTCTTATCTTGAACACACCAGAGCAGCAATCCTCATTTCTCTATATCTGAAAGAATCATAATGGAATATCGCACACTTGGAAAAACCGGATGGAATGTCTCGGCCATCAGTTTTGGCACGTGGGCACTTGGAAGCGCGTGGGGAACCGTTCAGGATAAGGATTCTCTTTCTGCCCTGCACCGAGCGCTGGATTTAGGAGTGAACTTTTTTGATACAGCCGATGTCTACGGCGATGGACGAAGCGAACGCCTCCTTGCTCAATTAAAGCAGGCTCGCAAAGAAACATTTTACATTGCGACAAAGGCAGGCAGGCGCCTTGACCCGCACACTGCCGGCGGATATAACAAAAAGAATCTGACTGCCTTTATTGAACGAAGCTTGAGAAATCTCAATACCGATACGATCGATTTGCTTCAGCTGCATTGCCCGCCGACAGAAGTATATTATATGCCGGAAGTATTTGGAATTTTAGATGACCTTGTTAAACGAGGAAAAATCAGATTCTATGGTGTGAGCGTTGAAAAGGTCGAAGAAGCGCTGAAAGCTCTTGAGTTTCCCAATGTTCAATCTGTTCAAATCATCTATAATATCTTTCGCCAGAGGCCGGCAGAATTATTTTTCAAAGAAGCACAGAAACGAAATGTCGGAATACTTGCCAGGCTACCACTATCTTCAGGTATACTGACGGGAAAATTATCCAGGCAATCATCGTTTGAAAAAGACGATCACCGTTTCTTTAACCGGCACGGCGAAGCATTCGACCGCGGAGAAACTTTTTCCGGTGTTGATTATGATTTATCTTTAGATGTTGTTGATCAGCTTCGTCCGCTTGTGCCTGACGGTATGACGCTTACGCAGTTTGCGCTGAAATGGATTCTTATGTATCCCGCCGTAACATGTGCCATTCCCGGCGCAAAGAATCCAAAACAAGCAGAGGAAAATATCAACTCTGTCAATATGCCTGCTCTTTCGGATTCCGTTATGGGAAAAATTAAAGAGATATACGAAAAACGTGTGCGACAGTTTGTTCATCAGTACTGGTAAAGTTGAGTTCAGTGCTGTCGTCTACGACGATCAAGTCTACCTTTACCCGCCTCTGGCAGGAATTCCGCTGTTTCTGTGTCTCTACACAAAAGTACAAAAAAAAATCTTCCCGTTGTTTTTTTGACTTTGCTCACATATTTAAATAAGTTTTCATCATGAAGAGTTCAAAGACTGACTGTATTTTCTGCAAAATCGCCTCAAAAGAAACTCCGGCGGAAGTTCTCTATGAGAACGAACATGTTATCGCTGTTCTCGACATCAATCCAATTCATTACGGACATGCACTCATTATACCGAAACAACATTGCAATGGTTTTTTAGACTTGCCGGATGAGATATATCATTCCATTCTTCAAGCAGCCAAAATTGTCACACAGGCGTTGGTACAGAGTCTAACACTTGAAGGATACAATCTCTTTTCCAATAATGGCACTATTGCCGGACAATCCGTGTTTCACTTTCATCTCCATATTACACCGCGATATAGAAATGACAATATTAGATTCGTTCTTAATCTTAAAAAATATTCAGACGGAGAAATGAAAGAGTACGGAACGATGATTCGAAAATTTATCAAACCTCCGACATTATAAGAGAAAGTCAAAAAATCCATGACACAGTATGCTAAACTTACAACACCAACCGCAGGACAATCGATACGATTCATCGACGGCAAGCTCACTGTTCCGGATTTGCCCATTATTCCTTTTATTGAAGGCGATGGAACCGGGCCGGATATTTGGCGCGCATCACAGCGTGTATTTGATGCTGCCGTCGCAAAAGCTTACGGCGGGAAGAAAAAAATAGTCTGGTTTGAAGTGTTCGCCGGTGAAAAAGCGAACGTCGTCTATGGCCCCAACACCTGGCTCCACGATGACACGCTTGCGGCCATCAAAGAACATATTGTAGCAATTAAGGGACCTTTAACAACGCCCATAGGCGGCGGCATTCGCTCTATTAATGTCGCATTACGGCAAATGCTGGATCTGTATGTCTGTTTGCGGCCTGTGCAATATTTTACCGGAGTGCCGTCGCCCGTGAAGCATCCGGAACTCATCGATATGATTATCTTCCGCGAAAACACGGAAGACATTTATGCAGGCATCGAATGGAAAGCCGGAACACCGGAAGCTAAAAAAATTGTAGCATGGCTGCAAAAGGAAATGGGAGTAAAGAAGATCCGCTTCCCCGAAACATCCAGCATCGGCATCAAACCGGTCTCTGAGGATGGAACAAAACGATTAGTCCGCGCAGCGATTCTATATGCCATCAATCATAAACGTAAATCCGTGACATTAGTACACAAAGGCAATATTATGAAATTCACGGAGGGCGGATTTCGGGATTGGGGCTATGAGTTAGCACAAGAAGAATTTGGCGGCACACTCATCGATGGCGGTCCGTGGGTAAAACTTCCGAATGGAATTATTGTTAAGGATGTCATAGCGGATGCTTTCCTTCAGCAAATTCTCACGCGTCCCAATGAATACGACGTCATCGCGACACTCAATCTTAATGGCGACTACATTTCCGATGCGCTTGCCGCGCAGGTTGGCGGCATCGGCATTGCACCCGGCGGCAATATTAATTATGAAAACGGCTTCGCAGTCTTCGAAGCAACGCATGGCACTGCGCCAAAGTACGCCAATCAGGATAAAGTGAATCCCGGTTCTGTCATTCTCTCCGGTGAAATGATGCTGCGTTATATGGGCTGGGATGAAGCCGCTGATCTTATTATCAACGGACTCAATAAAAGCATTCAAGCAAAAACCGTCACGTACGATTTTGCCCGCCTGATGGATGGAGCAAAAGAAGTGAAGTGCTCGGAATTTGGTGACACAATAATCAAGAATATGTAAGCTTTATCACCTTCGCAAGGTATAGAAATAGAAACACGTTTCACGTGTTACATTATCAGGCTTCCAGCTCTTGCGAAGGTAACACTTGGGGCATTTCAGGTAATGAGATGCCCTTTTTGCTTCATGCCCGTTTCTTGAAAGACTGGGCATTTTTCAGTATTATATGTACGATATTTCGCAATAGAGAATTGTCATGACTCAAGCTCCATTACAAAGACCTCTTCAGCAAGAAGATAAAGATACCGATGTACTAATTGAACAACCGGCTAAAGTGATCTTGTTCAACGATGAAATTCATTCATTCGACGAAGTCATTGGACAAATTATCAAAGCCACCGGCTGCGACACGTCGAAAGCTGAAACATTGACGTGGGAAGTCCATACAAGCGGCAAAGCGATGGTGTTTGAAGGAGAAATGGATAACTGCCTGAAAGTGTCTCATATATTAGAAGAGATCTCGCTGAACACGCAGATTGAAATATAGGCCTTATGACTTCATCCGAAATCCGAAACAGCTTTTTGAAATATTTTGAAGAACGTGGTCACACCATTATTTCAAGTTCGCCTGTTGTTCCCTACGACGATCCGACACTTCTCTTCGCAAACGCAGGAATGAATCAATTTAAGGATGTATTCCTTGGCAATGGCAAACGCTCGTACAAGCGAGTGGCAGATACGCAAAAATGCATCCGTGTCAGTGGGAAGCACAACGACCTTGAAGAAGTGGGACGGGACACATACCACCACACATTCTTTGAGATGCTTGGCAATTGGTCGTTCGGCGACCCGTCCGCACCGGACGGTATCGGCCGGGCGGGTTACTACAAGAAGGAAGCCATCACGTGGGCGTGGGAATTATTGACAAAGGTTTGGGGACTGCCAAAGGATCGCCTCTGGGCAACAGTGTACAATGATGACCAGGAAGCTGAGCAATATTGGAAAACTCTTACCGACATAGACCAAAGTCATGTTTTACGCTTTGGTGAAAAAGATAATTTTTGGGAAATGGGTGAAACCGGACCATGCGGACCATGTTCTGAAATTCACATAGACCGAACACCCGCCGGCAACGCCACTTCTGAAATGGTGAATGCTGGAATACCAGAAGTGATGGAAATTTGGAATCTTGTTTTCATCCAATACAATCGCGACGAAACCGGCAAACTTACTCCCCTGCCGTCCAAACACGTGGACACAGGAATGGGCTTCGAGCGCGTATGCGCCGTGCTACAGAATAAGAGTTCCAATTACGATACCGACGTCTTCTCTCCAATCATTAAGAAAATTTCTGAATTCACTCATAAATCGTACAATGGCGGCATGCGATCCGCAATTGACAATTCGCAATTCGAATTTGATACCTCCATGCGCGTCATTGCCGATCACGTGCGCACACTGACGTTTGCAATTGGTGATGGTGCGCTTCCGAGCAACGAAGGGCGCGGATATGTTCTTCGGCGCATCTTACGCCGCGCAGCCCGCTTTGGACGTAATCTTGGTATGCACGAGCCGTTCATTTATCAACTCGTACCGGCGCTTGTTGAAACGATGAGCTACATCTTCCCCGAAATAAAATCGAATCAGGAACACATCCAAAAAGTTATTAAAGGTGAAGAAGAAAGTTTCAATGTAACCCTAGAAAATGGATTGAAGATTTTTGAAGAAATCGTATCAAGAGCTAAAGCATTAGATTCAAAAACCATTTCCGGTGATGATACCTTTAAGTTATACGATACATTCGGATTCCCCTTTGATCTTACGCAGCTTATGGCACAAGAACGTCAGCTAAAGGTCGACAGTTCGAGGTTTGAGGAATTGATGGAGGAGCAAAGGGACAGAGCAAGATTGACAAGAGAAACAAAAGTTTTTGTTCAAGATAACCTTGGTATTGAATCAACTGATTCTAAATTTGTAGGATATGATCAGTTTCAATGCGATTCTTGGGTAATTGAGCATAAACGTCATCCTATGGATGGTGATTTTGAATATTCCGTACGTGATTCCATACCATCCAAGCTTTTTGTACGTGGCATTTCAGAATATGTAGTTTTCGATACTACTCCTTTCTATGCACAGGCTGGAGGACAAGTAGCTGATATTGGTGAAATTGAAATTTTAAACACAGGCAATGTAATAAAGGTTTCTGATGTCTTTAAGACATCTAAGAGTGCGATAGTGCATGTAATTCCCCCATCAAGTGAAATTGGAATGGGGATGAAAGTGAGAATAAGAGTCGATCAGTTTCGCCGCCTCTCCATTATGCGTAATCATTCTGCCACACATTTACTGCACAATGCTCTGCGCAGAATTTTAGGAACGCACGTGCACCAAGCCGGTTCGCTCGTGGCACCGGATTATTTACGGTTCGACTTCGCGCATTTTGCCAAGCTCAGCGATCAAGAGCTTGCCGACATCGAGGCGTTAGTGAACGAGAAGATCAAGGAAAATATTCCTCGCACGCCGGGATTGAACAACATTCCATTTGAAGACGCGAAAAAGCTTGGTGCGTTGATGTTCTTCGGCGATAAATACGGCGAGCGTGTGAATGTGATTCAATTTGGAGACTTCAGCACAGAGTTTTGTGGCGGCACGCATGTCAATAATACAGGCGAAATCGGCTACTTCAAAATTCGCAGTGAAGGCAGTGTGGCAAGCGGTGTGCGCCGCATCGAAGCAGTAACAAATGACTATGCACTTGAATTGCTGAAAATTCAGGATAAGTCGTACTTTGAACGGCTCGATTATGCCTTTAACCAATTCGATGAAACTCTACAACTAAAATCCGAACTTGCGGATGCAAGCGGTGGAAAATCCAGCTTGGCACATAATTCATTAGGCGGATATGAACAGCGTCTTAACGATCTTAAACAAATCAGATCTATACCCAATGAAGCTTCACAAGAATTGAAATCATGGTTTGATCAAATCAAATCGCGGAATCAGATAATGGAAGAACTCATCCTCCAAATTGCTGAGACCAAGAAATCAATGGAAAAAGAGCTTGGACGCTTCCGGTTGCAATCACTTTCCGGTTCAATGGATGATTTAACCGCTTCTGCCATTTCGATTGGAAATATCAAGTTAGTCGCTGCAATAGTCTCTGCCGCCTCTATAGATGAATTAAAAAACCTTGGCGACTCACTTCGTGCAAAACTTGGCAGCGGTGTCGGCTTGCTGGCTTGCGTTATTGAAGATAAAGTTCAGCTTGTCTGCGTCGTCACGGATGATCTCGTCGCTGCGAAAAAGATTGAAGCGGGAAAAGTTGTCGGGGCAATCGCTAAATTAGTTGGCGGCGGAGGCGGCGGACGTCCGCATATGGCAACCGCAGGTGGAAAAGATGTTGAAAAATTAGATGAAGCACTTGCACAAACGAAATCTATAGTGGAATCTCTTTTGCGAAAGTGAATAAAACCTGATGACAACCTTCGAACAACTCCTAAAAATCAAGCATGATCGAGGTGCAGGATATTTGTTGCTCATCGATCCGGATAATATTGATTCAAAGAAGCTGCCCGGCTTCATTCGCGAAGCAACCAAAGCAGGAACTGATGCCTTTCTTGTCGGGGGCAGTCTCATGCTCTCGAATGAATTCGACAAAACTCTAAAAATCATCAAGGAGAATACGAAAGCACCGGTTATTATTTTTCCAGGCAGTGTATCGCAGGTTTCCTCTGAAGCTGATGCAATTCTGTTTCTTTTACTTATAAGCGGACGCAACCCGGATTATCTTATTGGGAACCAGGTAAATGCCGCCCCGATTATTAAACGAATGAAACTTGAAGCCATTTCAACCGGGTACATGTTGATCGAAGGCGGGAATGTTACTTCGGCAGAATTTATGAGCAATACGAAACCAATACCGCGCGAAAAACCGGATATCGCCGTCGCGCACGCGCTTGCGGCAGAACTCATCGGCTTGAAATTACTCTACTTAGAAGCAGGCAGCGGCGCCAAACAATCTGTACCAGATGCGATGATAAAGAAAGTAACGAAGTACTGTTCACTACCGGTTATTGTCGGCGGCGGAATTCGAACTCCGGAAGAAGCAAACAACAAAGTGAAAGCCGGCGCTTCGTTCATCGTGACGGGAACAATCATCGAAGAGAATTCACATAGTTCAGTTATTCAAGAGTTTGCCAGCGCAATCCACACATCATAAACAGAAGAAACGATCGGGTTTTCTATGACTCCATCCTCGAACAATAAGCTTTCACGCGATACGTTCATCAGTGATTCGCTTAAGGAAAGCAGCGACACGAAGCTCCGTATTTTACAGCAGTGTTCGCCGGATATTTCCAAAGCAGTCGATATTATTATGAATGCGTTCAACAATAAAAAGAAAGTTCTGCTTTGCGGCAACGGCGGCAGCGCAGCAGATGCACAGCATCTTGCAACTGAGTTTGTGATTCGCCTCAGCCCTCACATCAAAAGGCCGGCATTACCGGCAATCGCACTCACGACTGATTCATCCCTGCTGACCGCCGGCGCTAACGATATCGGTTATGATAACGTCTTCACCCGCTCTCTTGAAGCGCTGGGTAATAAAGGTGATGTACTTATTGGAATATCCACAAGCGGTAATTCTCCTAGTGTGAACAATGCATTCCAAAAAGCGCGCAAAATGAAATTAGCTACGATTGGTTTTCTTGGCAAAGGCGGCGGCAAATCGAAAAGCCTCGTTGATCTTGCGATCATTGTTCCATCTGACGATACGCAGCGCATTCAAGAAGGACATATAACCATTGGCCATATCATTTTCCAGGAAGTTGAACAGGAAATGTTTGGATAATGCAGGGATGCTGACAACTGATAACTGACGGCTGACAACTGACTCCTTATGCCACATAAACGACGACAAGATTTATTAATACCACTACTCACCGTCATCTCGGATGCAGTTGCTATAGAAGCGTCGTTTCTTTTCTCATACTGGTTCAGATTTTTTTCAACGCTGACGCAGTACATTCCGATTTCGTACGGCCTTCCGCCGTTAAAAGCATACATCATAAGTTCTTTCGTTGTTATTCCTGTGTGGTGCTGGTTGTTCCATACACGTCATTTATACGTTCCACGGCGAATTACATCTTTCTCGGATGAATTTTTCGCCATTGTGCGTATTGTTGTGCTGGGCATGTTGGTTGTCATGGCGGGCGCATTTTTCTACCGTTCATTCTCGTATTCACGCATTGTATTTTGGATCCTTGGTCTTTCCGCTGTCATGTTCATCTCCATCGGACGATTTATTCTCATGAAGTTTGAACAATTCTGGTATGCACATGGCAACGACCTGAAACAGGTCATCATTGTGGGAACAAGCTCTGTTGCAGGCAAAATCTTTCGATCTCTTACGACACATCGATCACTCGGATATGAAGCCCTTGGCTATTGTTCCGTGCAGGGGAGCACAGAAAACACCATGGAACATATTCCGTACTTAGGATCCATTGCTTTTGTACCGGACTTGATTAAAACGCAGAAAATAGATGTTATATTGATTGCATTTAACGAGACGGAACATGCACTTCTGCATGATCTCGTCCGCGACTGCCAGGGATTAAATGTGGAAATGATGATGGTTCCGGATATTCTCGAGTTGATGACCAGTCAAGTTCAAATCAAACATATTGAAGGAATTCCATTCCTTGGCATTAAAAGTCCTACTCTCAGCACATGGAATTTTATCGTCAAGCGGGTGTTTGACCTGCTCTTCGCCTCATGTATCCTTTTGTTGGCAAGTCCAATAATTTTATTGATTGCAATTCTTTTAAAACTCGATTCTCATGGGCCGATCTTCTATTTACAGGCACGCGTAGGTTTGGATGGCGAAGTGTTTAAAGTCATTAAATTCAGATCGATGCGCATTGATGCGGAACAATCGACCGGGCCGGTCTGGTCGCACAAAGACGACCCGCGAACAACGCGGCTCGGCCGATTTCTTCGCCGCTTCAGTTTGGACGAACTTCCCCAACTCATGAATGTTATCAAAGGCGATATGAGCATCGTCGGCCCGCGTCCGGAGCGGCCGCACTTTGTGGAAAAATTCAAAAATCAGGTACCGCGATATCTGGAACGGCATCGGGCAAAAACCGGTATGACCGGCTGGGCACAAGTCAACGGCTTGCGAGGCAATACTTCCATTGCTGAACGAACGAAGTACGACATTTATTACATCGAACATTGGTCGCTTGTCTTTGATCTAAAAATTATTCTCAAGACAATTCACGCCGTTCTTTTTGGCGATGATGCATATTAAATCAATTATTCAATGCAAAATGAAAAATTAGAAAAATAAACAACAGTTCTCTTATTTTTCATTTATCTTATTTTTAATTGAACCTATGACCGCTGCATTTATTTATTCCCTGCATATTGTGCTGGTTGTTTTTGCTTTTATCAAATATAAAAAAGAGAGCATGGGTGAAGGATTTCTTGCCGTAGCGTTCATCGGCATTATTTTTGCCGTCGGCTGGACAATTGCTGCGATCCTGACAAATCTTCTCTTCTCTCCTGAATGGTTTATCAAATGGTATTGGCAGCCGCTGGATTCTTGGGTATGGCGAACGATCAGAAAAGAAATAAGCCGAGATACGATTTCTCTTTTGTTTCTCACAGCCATGGAAACTGCGTTTTATTATTTTTATTTTTTATTAGAACTCAAGCAGGATCATGGAAAGAAAAAAGAAGAAAACACTCCGACTACTTCAGCGTAAAGGAAAAGGTGATAACGCAGGATTGTTCCACTTGCGGCAGTGACGAGGCAAGAGGTTCAAATTTCCAGGAAAGGATTGCTTTCATTGCGGTTTCTTCTAAAAGGCGATTTGCCTTTTGTTCCGGCTGAACAGAATGCACAGATCCATCGGGTAAAACTTTCGTGAGAATTCGCACTTGCGCTGAGACAGTTGTTCCTTGCGGATAGTTCGGTAATTCGCCGCTGAGCTTGCGGCGCGTCATTCCATGAAGCCATTTCATAGAAAATACGCCGCTTCCTTCTCCATCACCGCCTTCGCCAGATCCTAATCCATACGGTGTTGTTCCGGCAGATGGTTTAGAAGAACTTCCAATTCCTGAATGGTCAAATCCGCTTGGCGGCTCGCCGGTTTTTCCCGGTACAGGACGTCCGCCTTTTCGCCATGGTTCACGTGATTCTCCACTGCCGCCTGCAATATCATTATGCCCAGCCGGTGCGTTTATAGTACCCATATCGTTCGGATAGGTCGTCCTGTCGTCTGTTTGAATTTTATCTACGCCAACCTGCCCCGGCAAAGAGCTCAAACCTTCGCCCGGCCGCCGTTCTCCCGGAACATCTCGTTTTCGAGAATTCGATCTATTCCGAAGAGCGGTCGCTGGAAAGGATTCATCAGGAGAAGTGATTTCCGAAGAGATGGATTGATCTTGAAGAATCGGATATGCCGACATACCAATTTCCACATTGCTCAATGAACGCGGAAGTTCGATTTCGGAATATGCGAGAATGTGGACAACGTGCTGCGGCGACGGATTGAACGCTTCTGGATCTACTAACAACCGAAGAGAACTAAGAATGGCAAGTGTCAGTACGACGGCAAGAATAAATGCAAGCGACATTTGTTTTACATAGACTCGCTGCAATTCTTTTGCACCGTACGGTACTCTTCCCAAGTGCGGCGATAGTTTCACAGGTATTCCTTCACGCCGCACTTCACACTCAGAACCGGCATTACTTGATATGACTCATACTCTCGTTCATTCACACAGATAATCGTTTCCATGCAAAAGTAAATTGGACGAGAGAAATCCTTATATACGTTTATTTTGATCGAACTTTGTCGATAACGTAGTGCGCCTGCAATTCCTCTGCAAATGACTGCACTGCTTTCTTCGCTTCATCGCGAGATGTATAGCGTCCAATGCGAACAGTATACCAATCGCCGCCCTTCATCGGAACTTTTTCAACGAAGGAAGGGTATCCGGAAAACTCTAAATTTTTTGCTGTCTCTACTGCTCTGCTCTTATCGTGATAAGCAATAACCTGAACCGTAAATTCACCTTTCATCTCGCTGAGTTTTGAAGAACCTTCCATCTCCATCATCGCTTCGTTCTTTTTTACCGCCTTTGATTTTTTCGCAATCGGTTCCGGAGTTTTTGCTTCAGGTTCCTTGACAGCTTCTGTTTTTTCTTCTATAGGAGCTGTATCGAGCAGTGCAACTTCATTTGTATCCGCCTGTTTCTGTGCCTGCGCAGGTTGTTGACTTGCGGGTTCCATCGGGAATTGCTCTTCTTGCATTTGCACGATCGGCTGCTGCTTTTTGCCCCAGATCTTAATAATACCGCGCTGGTTCAAAAGATAGACAGCACCTGCAAGAACACATAGAATAATTACTAAGAGCAGAATTGTTTTTCCACCTCCGCCACCGCTGCTTTTAACACTCTTTTTCGCCGGGGGAGCAGCCGGCGCCTCCGGCACATCTTCAAATCCACCTTCATCAATGAGATTCAAATCTGGCATTGAATAATCCTCCTTATATGTTTGGAATGTTGTGTTGCGTTCACGAACATGTATTCTTCACCATTTTATTTGTGCATCGAGTCGCACAGTAAATGGAAATTCTCTATATCCACGCCACGTTTCAAATTGTGCATTCGTTAAATTTTTAATTCCAGCTGAAAGTCTTAAAAAATCACATGGTGCATATTCACCGTTCACATCAACAACTGCATACTTTGAAAGCGCTGCAGTACCGGCGAGGTCGGTTGTACGCTCTCCGACAAACCTTACATCTCCATTCACCGCGATCGCCGTTCCAAATCTATGGATTGCTGAACACCAAGCTTCGATCGCCGATGTGTAAGGAATTCTTCCGTTTAGATAAGAATCATTCGTCGAACGGAGCAAAATATTAGAAGCAAAATAATCATTTGAGTTCAACTTTGCAACCATTTCCGCACAGAATGTTACGATTGTTGCCTGTCCTCCGTATGCCAGCGCCCAGACACCTGGATGGGAGGAATCTGAAAACATGGGCAAATCACGGGCAGATTTCACATTTAAGGATACACGGCTCCTCATTGCCTCTGTCCAATTGGATTCAATACCAAGTTCAACGGCACTTGGAATATATTCATGCTTGACGATTGACGCGGAGGAAAGATACCGGTTTTCGATACTGTGAGATGTCAATGTCATCGGAATGAACAGTTGTTCATACACTACAAATGCCCGATGTTGAGGTGTCACCTGATAGCTTGCCATGAATTGCGGACAGAGACGCGCCAAACCCTGCCCTGCCATTCCTTTTGCCCAATACAAATGAAGCGCCGCTTCGAAAAGTATACCGGCATACCAATAATTTTGTACGCCAGCTGACAAATCCATAAATCCCAACCCGCCTGTTGCGGACATGATGTGTAATTTTGTCTGAAGAGGAAGAGATGCAATCGGGAATGAAGTTTGATATTTGAGATCAAATCGAGTTTCTTTTACCGATACCGACGAATCCGATACATCCATACTTTCCAAAGCTATTCCAGCTGAGTAAGGGAAAGAATTCAATGTCTGATTCTCTACTTTCGCCTCCACGCGGTAATCCGAAATCGTTCGTTGAAGATTCGGTGCTGCGGAACCATAAAAACGAAATGATTCACTCCGATAACCGACCTTGCCATCGAGTGCCGCATTCCGAAGCATCGGTACGCTTGATGCGAGTGATGTTCCTCCCACCGCTGTTACACTGCCGTTTGACTCATCTGTGTTCGGCGCGTAACCTTTCGTCAGAAAATATTGAGTGCCAAGAGAATAAAAGTATTCCGGGAACGACTTCCCGAATTGAAGTTCAACGTGCGGTGTGAAGTATGTACCGATACCTGCTTTTGCAAACCCCGAATACGTACTCGTTTGTTCCTGTGAATTTCCTCTGCTGCTCTTCATTCCAAGATCCAGCGTTTCACGATCGCGCAGAGTTTTTTCTGAAGAATTCAACATGGGCTGTGAAATGACGGCGGGATCATCAATGATAATTTTTTCTAATTTCGGCAAATCGATTGAAGCAATTCCGGTGATGACATATTCCGGTAAATCAAATTTTGGGAGAGGCCGTTGTGCGGTCTTTGTCGGTGCCTTGACCGTATCCTGACGCGGAGAACTGATTTCCCTATTTCGCATGACCGGATTTTTCTTTTCTTGCACGATCGGTTCTTCTTGTGCAAGCAGCGCCGCTCCTTGCAGGACAAGCAGAAGAATCGGTAATTCCCAAACACGTAGCACTGCGCGCACTACTGTTGCTCCATTCTTTTCAGACGCCGTTGGGCTTCTTCGATGACCGAGCTCTCAGTCTTCAATTTCAGAACTGTCAGGTACGATTCACGTGCACGGCGTGCATCCTTTGTTTGCTCATAGGCATCGCCCAGACCGAGATACGCCCTTCCGACCCACCGCTCGTACGAAGGAAAAACATATTTCACCCGGAGCAGAGCAGTAATGACATTCGACCAATCTTTTTTTCCGGCAAGCGATGCACCTACGATATATTGCGCTTCTGCGCCTGTTTCATCTTTTCTCGACGTTGCAACTTTCTCGGCAGCAGTTTTTGCCCGATCATAGTCTTGCAATTCAAAATACATACGAGCCTGTGCTACCCGGGCTTTGTCTGCAATCGGTAAATCGCCGTACTCTTGTATCACCTGTCCGAACTGTGCATCCGCCTCTGCATTCTTTCCAAGTGATCGCAATATCTCGCCTGTTCGGAATTTTGCTTCGGCAATAATCTCGGGCTCATTCACTTTCCCCTGAAGATTCTGCAACGTAAGAATTGCTTTATCAGGTTTGTGCTGAACGGTGTAAATCTCCGCCGCTTCGAACAGGGATTCGCCAATGAGTTTCTCTGCTGCAGATGGAACATTTGCGGCCCGCTCAAATGCCAGGGCTGCTTCATCGGGACTGCCCTGCACGCGGTAGCACTTCGCTACTGCATAGTGTGCGTTTGCGAGAAATTGAGAGTGAGGATACTTATCTGCAAAACCGCGGTACACCGCTACGGCATCTGAATATTTTTTCTGATTGAAAAGCAGATCGCCTTTTTTCAGCTCAAGCTCTTCACCCACGGGTGAAGTCGGATTATCTTTTACAAATTCATCTAATGCCTCGACCGCTTCGGAATCTTTTCCTAACGCTGTCAAGCAATACTGAATTCCGGTCGTGGCATCTGCAACATAAGGACTTTTCGGAAATTGCCTCAGCACTTCCCGGTAAGATTTTTCAGCTGCCACATACTGCTGAATATTGTAGTAACTGTCGCCGAGACTATAATACGCACGCGGTAACAGTTCACTTGCGGTATAAGTTTTTAATAGTGTATTGAATTCCTTAATCGCTTCACCGTATTCTTTGCGCTGAAAGTTGACCCATCCCAGGGCAAACTGCGCATCGTCGGCAAGCGGCGAGTGCGGTAATGTTTTGATCAATCCGTCAAACGCTTTGTACGCCTCGGTATTGTCGCCGTCTTTTAAGTAACTCTGACCCAACTGATAATACGCGTAGTCGATGGAAGCGCTGTCCGGATACATGCGAATGACCGTGCGATAGATACCGACAGCTTTTTTATAATCCTTCTGAAAGAAATTCGCATCGCCCAACCGTAAGCGTGCATCGAATGCAAACTTGCCTCTCGGATATTCCACCAAGAGCTTCTCAAATGATTCGATAGCCTGGGGAAATTTCCCCTGCTTGTACAACGCCCACGCAATGCCGTACAACGCTTCTTCTTTTTTCGCCGATCCTGAACTTTCCGCGGATTCCTGATAGAGCCGCGTGGCTGTTGTATAATTTCCAAGCCGGTACTCAGCTTCCGCCTGATAGAATTTTGCCTCATCAGTCTTCGGATGTTTTGGATAGTGCGCAATAAACTCAGCAAACGTTGCTGCAGCGTCTTTAAAATCTTTTAGTTTGAAGGCACAGAACGCCGATTGAAAGCCTGCTTCGATCTTTACTTCGAATGACGCACCCGGTGCCGCTAACGCTTTCTGAAACCACACGTGCGCTTCTTGAAAGTTCCCTTCGATCAGCAAACACTCGCCTAACATTTTATATCCATCCGGCAGAATATCGCTTTTCGGAAATTCTGCAGTCAACCGCTGGAAGTACGGTTTCGCCCCGCTTGCATTTGTTTCCTCAAAGAAAATACTTCCTGCATCAAACAGCGCGTTGTCCGACCACTCGCCCTGCGGCTCGCGCTTAACAACTTCCTCAAACGTCTTGAGCGCTATCGCATTTTTTCCGTCAAGACGTTCCGCAGTGCCGCGCCGGTATAACGCAGCATGACCAAGGTCATCAGTTCGGTTTGTCAGCTTATTAAAAACCTCGATTGCCTTTGAATAATTCTTCTGATTGAACAAACTCCATGCAAGATTGTACGTTACTTCAGGCACAAGCGTGTTTTTCGGATAGTCAAGAAGGAATTTTTCATATCGTTTTTGCGCTTCTGCAAAATCATCCAGTTTATAACACGCTTCGGCCAGCAGGTAATCGGCGTTTGCTAACTCTTCTTCGCTATGAATCTCTTCACGGGATTTCGTCAGCGCTTCGACAGCCTTTGCATACTCTTTTGCATAATAGAAACATTCGCCAATGCGAACGTGTGCGCCGGGCGTTAAGCTGCTTTGTGGAAACTCGGCAATCAGTTTGCCGTACTGCTCGGCAGCTTTTGCATATTCCGTACGCTTTTGAAGTGTCCATGCAACTGAATATAACGCGTACTCACGCAGGCGATTTTTAGGATAATTTTCGTATGCAAGCGTGTAATATTTCAGCGCGTTTTGCGTATCGTCATTTCGCAATGATGCTTCGCCGATCCAGTACGCCGCGTCACCGGCGGATTCACTTTCGCCATACTTATCCAGCACGATCTTCAATGCGGCAATTGCGTCGTTGTTCTTTTTTAGATTGAGTGAGGATTGGCCAAGCTTGAGATATGCTTCCGGTACATATTTGGAATTTGGATTATTCTGGATGAATGCATTGTACTTTGCGGCGGCGTTTTGATATTGTGCTGACTGGAATAAACACTCAGCGCTAAAAAACTCTGCATCCTGCCGCTTGATGCTCTTGGGATATTTTTGAACGAAGGTTTCAAATTGCTGACCGGCAAGCTGGAAAAGACTGTCGCTGTAAAGTCCGAAAGCAAATGCATAATCCTGCTCTTCCGCTACAGATGAAAACGATAGAGGTGAAATTTCTTGCGCAGACACTGATAAAAGAAATCCGGATGCTGTAAATAGGAAAAGGAATAAAAAAGGCAAATCGTATAGATTACTGCGATGATTTATTTTGCAGTTGGAAAAATTGATTAGACTTATCAATGCGGACTTAAAGTATTGTTTTAAATGTTACCGCTAATGGTTTAATGTAATGGAAAGCCGATTGGAAAGCAAGAACCGCCCGATGGAAACTCTTATTGGCCCCGTCCTCCCTTCCTACTGTTTACTCGTCACTGGTTACTGTTAATTGCTCATTGCTCTTAGGCAACTTTCTGTTTCCGAACTGGAACTTTGATGTATCCGGAATAATTCAGCTGCTCAAGCACGGGGGTTAATACATGTGCAACATCCAATAGCCGTTGTTTCATCCTTGCGTACAGTTCCGGAAAGGCACTAAATTGCTCCTTTTCCAAAACTTCTTCTGCTTGCTTCATACAGACTTCGGCAATGACCATGCGCTGAGAAATGATTAAATATGTCGGTGTGTCAATTTTCTTTTTTATCTCACTCAGAGCTAATTTATGATAGGAGTATTCCTGTATCGATGAAGCAACTTCGGTTCCTAATACTCCTTTTAATCGCGATTTTTCTTTTTGGGTTTTTGCTATAGCTTCCAATGCTATTTGCTGTGCATCCTTGGCAAGACTTTGGCTCTTTATTGGATCGCTATCTGCCACAGCCCGGGCTTGAAGCAGGAGAGATTCTGCCCGCTGAACCGTATCCATATCGAATTGTGCTGCATGACCGCAAATTGCAGTACGAAATGTTTTCTCAGCTAATTTTATATCCTTATAGGACATGAACCAACTCGATTCTTTACTTGCGTAACACGGTTGCAATATCATATTATGGAAAGATTGCTGAAGTGCTGTGACAAATCGCACAGATGCAAGGAATACTTTCTTCACGCACTTACTACGGAACGCTCGTTGAATCATCGCCTCAAAGAGTCAACGGCTCATTACGTGACCGTCACTAGCCATGCTTAAATATTGTGAGTGACGGTCACGCGTATTGGAGATTATATCATTTGAGTAAAACGAGTTTTTTCATTTCAGTGAATGAGATGACTCAATGGTTTATTGGCTCATTGGCATACTATTGCAACTCATATATATTTCGAGTACAATTATTCAGTTCCAACGAGATGTGCTCTACCTAGCTCAATCGTTGTAAGGGATGGAACACACCTATGTACCGATATACTTCGGTGCGCAAACACACCGAAAATATTTTTCAAGAACAAATACACAGACAACAGAAATAAAACGCACTCCATGCGTTTTTACAAATGTTGACCGACAGCACGCTAAAACATTACAGAAAATAATAAGTAAGGAGGATACCCATATGAAAAAAATCAGTATTGCTTTAATATTTGCATCCATCGTTTTTGCAAGTATTGCCCATGCACAATTGTTGTTCAGCGTTAAACCGGGCTTAACAGGCAACTCTGCACAATTCGGGATCAAACTTGGCGGACTGATGGCATTCGGTGGATTGGAATATTTTCGTACCGCCACTACAACTGAAACAAGTGGTTTGCGATACATCTATCAGTATAGTTCTACCTATCCGTATACCACATCATATCAATTGGTACCTTACAGCGATAAATATGAAGCTTCAGTAAATGCCTATGTTCCATTTGTTGGAGCAAAGGTTCTCCTGGGAGGCCGTGAAAGTGGAAAAATCGGAGCATATATTACAGGAATCATTGGTAAACCATTCCTATCAGGGAAAACCGTTTCGAATGGTATAGAATCTGAGAGCACGAAGAAGTTCTTCGATAATCTGAGCGCATGGATGTTTTTGGGTGGATTTGGTACAGAGTATTTCTTTAGCGAGAACTTCAGTATAGGTGGTGAATTTGGATTGCGTGTTTTCCTCATTAATTACAATGAAGAAGCAAACGAGCCAATGAGCGTTTACAATTCTCAGACTGGTACCTATCAATACTATAATGCGCAAAATAAATATAAGTTTGATTTAGGCATGGGTATAACATATTCAACATTGGTGTTGAACTATTATTTCTAATCCAAACTCTCCATCCTTGACATTGTAAAAGAGGTATTTGGGAACGAAGAAACTGTTATTGCGGCAAATTTGATGTTCGTCGCATTCTTTATTCCCAATTCCTCGTTTTTTTTAATGTTGTTATATGTGCTAAATGATGATTACAATGCCACGCATAAATACCGATGGTTGTATCAAGTCTCAATTCTTTTCCGTGTTCAGGGTGAATGTACCTTTTTCCTAACTCCTCTTTCGTTAAAGATTTCAGTATCACGACCCAGCGTTGATGCAGTCCTTCCAATATTTTGAGAGCGGGTTCGATAGGCATACTTTTACTATCTGCAAGTTCAGCCCAGCGGTTTTCGAAATAAGGTTTTATCGTTGGGGTATCTTCTGTTAAAGCAAGTTTAAAGCGCATGAAACTGTTCATATGGCTGTCGGCACAATGGTTTACAACTTGTCTAATTGTCCAACCGCCGGGCCTGTAGTGTGTGTCCAATTGTTCATCTGTTAAGTGTTCAACTTCGGCTCTTAATCTGGAAGGAAACGACTCGATGTTGCGTATGTAATGATTGAGAATTTCAGGCGTAAAAGTGTCCGGTTTTACAAATTTTCCCAATGGATATTTCAGTTCTTCTACTGTCATTTTTTTATGTACCTCTGATAAGTGTGATATAGTTATATTAACAACACAGTACTCGGGTACGGAGTTTCCTTGCACAAGAGAATCGGCTGGCGGAGAATTCGGGAACGAGGTGAAACAGACGAGCGGGCGCTTACTACTCATCCGTCTTTCGCAATGTCGCGTTCCAGCCAAGTTCAGGATCCTGCCTGACCTCGACCTGCCACGATTGACAACACACAGAGCAGTCTTCTACATAAGACTGCCGATTTCCCCCGCTCTCATCGATGTCCAACTCTACGGGTTCACCGCAGTAAGGGCAGAATAGTGGAATAAGTTCCATTAAACGATTATCCATGTGCTTCTTGCACCCAAACTCAGCTTCCTAGTGCCGTTTCAAAAAAATGATATTGTATTCCATGCGGCACAGTGCCACGAAAAAAATGAACTTAGTAGTAATAAAACACAATATTACTTAATTGTAGTGGCACTAGAATGTAGTGTGAATGTATATCGTATAATTTATATCGAAGCGTCCAACTCTACTTTTTTCTTTTGAATGAGCTTAACATTTCTGGATTACGCAAATAATTCGTGACCCACATGAGCAACAGGATGACAACGACAGGGAAATACGCTTCCCCGTGTTCCATGTGTGTAGCAATCGCTCCGCCAAAATGGGAAGACAAAAGTAATGTCCCTAAGGATGAAGTCTTGGGAATGAGAAACAAGAGCGCTGAAACAAGTTCGCCCGTTGCAATGAGAATTATTTTTCCTTCCAGCCCATATTTTATAATTGATTTGACGACTTCGGAGTCGGAACTCCCGCTGGCAAGTATTTTCATAACACCGCTCATAAGCAGCAGAGCGAACAATAAACTTGCAAGCACCCAACCTGCAATCTTTCTGGTTTTGGACATGGTCAGTACCTCCTGTTTATTTTGACTGTTTATGTATGATTATTGTTGTGCCGGTCATTAAAAATGTGATCGGGTAAGGCAATGAGATTCTTTTTTTTACCTGTAATAAGTGTGATATAACTATATTAACAACACATTACACGGGCACAGAGGTTCCTTGCACAAGAGAATCAACTGGCGGGGAATTTTGGAACGAAGATCTTTTATTCCACTTGACCAACTACCACAACATAATTCTTTCCGTACTGTTAGTTGTGAGTGAGTTGCAGTCACGAACACAAGTGCACTCCAACCCCCCTTTTCTCCCCCCTTCAAGTGAAGGGGGGAATATGGGGGGTTTCAATAGAGTTAAACCATGAAATTTCTCTATGTTGTGAAGGAGTTTCACTCCTGAACTTTTATTCCACTTGGGCAACTACCACAATATAATTCTTGCCGTACTGTTAGTTGTGAGTGAGTTGCACTCACGAACACAATGCTCTCTCTTTTTTATCAGTCTTCGATAACTCGGCAAGCTCGCTACAGGCTAGCGCAGACTGACTAGGATTCTCTAGTGATGGTTCTGTAGTTTAAATTTCTCTTCGGTTCTGGAGAGATTTCAGAAATTCAATCCGTTGCACCTCTTTTACCATTCGATACAGGACGTATTCTTTTTGTATGTTCTATTTTTTCCCAAATCGTTTGGCATACACCATCTATGTTTTCGCAGATATCCGTGTTTGTAAAACGCAAAAAGTGAATGCTGAGTGCCTCAATATAACTCTGTCGTTCTTTATCGTACTCTTGGGCGTCTCCAATAAAGTGCGAGTCACCATCTACTTCGATGGCAAGTTTCAATCGTGGACAATAGAAGTCGATAATATATTGGTCAACACTGTATTGTCTCAAAAATCGCTCTCCGTGCATTTGTTTATTTTTGAGTTTTACCCATAACAACACTTCTGACTTCGGCATGTTTTGGCGAAGATATCTTCGTCTTTGTTGGCTTTCCTTTTTATTATAAATAAGAGTCATAGCTTTCACTAACCCCCCGTTCCGATTAAACTGCATCGGAACTTCCCCCCTTCGTATGAAGGCGCGTATTATAGAAGTCCCGCACCGCGGGACCACAATAACTACGCAGATACTCCTCCAGAATGGGGGGTTCGTTTTTTTGGGCTGGTAGTTTGGGAACGAAGATCTTTTATTCCACTAGAGCAACTACCACAACATAATTCTTTCCGTACTTCTTCGCGCATTTGGGACACGTCGTGTACCACATATACCACTTCTTTATTTTCACACATTTGCCTGCCGCATAGATTTCAAAGTCCTTGCACCATTTTCCTGTTTCTTTAAAAGCCCCTTCGTACACCTTGCTCAAAAACTTTCCTGTGAGCGATGCATTTTCAGCGCCGGGGACTTCTTTATCGACTGCAAGGTAGACATCCATATTCCATTTTGATGTATGATCCGAAAGGCAGAGCCAATCTGGCATGGTTGCACCGGCTTTATCAACTTTTTCATTTAAGCGTATCATCACCTTGCCAAAATTGATCGGCATATAGAAAAGTGTGAAGACTTTATCTTTGATAAACAGCTTGTTGTTCCATTCGAATGTTTTACCGTCCCACGGTGCAGGATCAAATTTGGGACAGCATTCGGGTTCGTTAGTTTCGTTGCGCATTGTTGTTCTCCATACTAACTTTAATTAAGCCATTCCATTTCCCTTCTAGCTTTCAGACATTACTTCATTCTTGTTACGAAACAGAGCTTTGTGTACGTTCCCAAACTGAGTTTGGGATCAAGATGAGATTAATAACAATTTCCATTTCAAGTTGAAGCCTGAATCTTTTTTAGGATTTTGATATTTCTATATTCTGTGCCAAAAGAGTGGATAATCCGAGTTTTGCTTCTTCTTTTATTCTGTAATCTTCATCTGTATCAGAAGATATTCTTTTAAAAACCGAATGAATTAAATTTATAGCTAGTCCTCTTCTCGATAATGAAGCCAAAGCAGAAACTATAGCTTTTCTAGAAGAGATGCTATCTTCTTTCTTTAGTCTTTCAATTAATGGTTCTACAGATTCATCATTTATCAATATATAACCAAAAACATCTGCTACTTGCTTGCGTACTTGGGTCTTGGGGTCATTTAATGCTTCGAATAGAATGTTTATTTCCCGATTTATAATATTTTTATCAGACTTTACCAACTTATTTAGATTATTACTAAATGCGTATACTGCGGTTTTTCTTAATTTATAATTTTTCTCATTCTTAATGATGTTTCTTAAAATATTAATAATTCTTATATCTACTATATTTGAAGAAAATTGATCAATAGCTGTATTCCTAACTGAAATCGCTAATTTTGACGATTCAATAATTTTTATAAGGGTAGGTGTAATTTCTTTATTTTTTGTCCCCCCAAGCGCGCTAATTGCTTTTTCATTTATTTCGGTATCCTTATCATTAATTAAGTTTAGACATATACTAGTCAGTTCCGCAGGCTCAATAATAGTGACCCATTTATTTTCAAAGTTCCAATAGACACTAAAGCTACTTTTTATTAGAAAAGTCCATTCTTCATCGTTTAAAATAAGTTGCTTAATATTCGGATATAATATTTCTAATCTATCTTTACTAGCTAATACCCCATGTTGTTTCCATTCTTTAAAAGCTTTTCTGAATATATCAATTGTCGTTTTTGCTCTTTGTGCTTCTGGACCTAATTTGTCAAAAAACCTTTTTGATAAGAAATCATGCACTAATTCATAACCAATGGCATTATCGTCTCCAACTACTGGGTGAACAATTTTCTTTTTTATTAAATGTTCAACGACGTGTTGAGCGTTGGTCTTGGTTGTTCCTATATGCCTGCTAACTTCTTCAATATTAAGAAAAGTTCTTAGTCCTTCAGGACCGGTCAGCAAATCTAATGTATTCTGAGCATAAAGTTTTTCTTCTTCAGTTAATCCTTCCAACATTGATTCACTTAAATAATCAGTAATGATTGATTCGGCACAATCTGTCCCTTTATATAGATTTTGTCCAAACTCAATTGTTGGTTTTGAAGTAGAATTTTGGCACTTATATTCATCGAATAATTTCGAACATACTATTTGCAAGTAAGGGGGATATATTAAGTCATCGCCAATTTTCTTTAACTCCACAATTAGTTGAAGAATAAATTTTTCACTCACCTTAATGCCAAGTTTATTAAGAGGTTCGACTATTGCTTCAAAAGCCTTCACTTCGTTTAACCTTTTTATTCTATATTGATGAATCCAAGCCTCTTCAAGATTATATAAATGCGACCAATCCCATAGCTCTCCTATATAATCTTCTCTCAATGAAAGTAGAAAATATATCTTTCCTTTTATTGGTGGTGCGGCCAATGATTCCATAATACCTTTTGACAAATGTTCTCTCTCTACTTCCCTCGCTCTTGTGAATATTTCCTCAAACTGGTCAATAACAATTATAAGGTTTCTGTTTTCCTTATCAACAAATGACTTAAGCTGCATAATTAGATGTGGAAAAGTGTCGATTGCAGCCAATTCTTCAATTGTCTGACTAGATATTTTATTTTCTTTCAGTGTTTTAAAAAGCTCTTCTCTAATTCTTTTAATTGGTTCGTCAAGGCATCTGACTGAAATAGTAATAATACCCTCGTTCTTGAAATTGGGAATTAATCCTGCATTCACAAGAGAGGTTTTACCTGTCCCAGATTCACCAAAAAGACCAACAATATTATAATTATTTATCCTAGTTAATAATTCTTCGATTTCTTCTTTACGGCCAAAAAAATATTCTTTGTCGCTTTCAGTATATGATTGTAATTCTTTATATGGATTTACTTTTTTCCAATCTTTAATACTTCCTCTGGTTGGTTTATTTAATGCCTTCTTATTATTTTCTCTTATTACTTGTTTCTGCCACTTTGCTTTTGCCTTTCGAATATTATCACTAGTTATTTTATTTGTTAAAGACTTTCCTTGTTTATGTGCTTCGTCGTGATCGTTCGGACATAATACGGCGAGGTTGTTATAAGAATTATCCTGCGATTTTGAATATTCCTCGATGTGATGTATGATATATGAATCACTTTTGGTCCCCTTACACAAACAACAAGTGAAATTGCTTCGCTCTAATAAAGTTTGCGATGTATGTTCGTCAATTGGCTCTCTCGTCAAACAATCCTTAACAAAATCAACCTGTTTTGGTGGTATCTTATACTTGTCATTGAGATTTTTCTTTGACGTTTGCTTAAAGGTAGTTGTTGAGATTCCAATAAGCTCATAATCATGAGCCCAATTACTTGGCACGCCATACTGAATGTATGTTTTCTCTAATGACATTATATTATTTATCCATCATATTTTAATTGCCTTAAGTAAAAATCGTCAGTTTATTTTGTTTTCTGCAATATTGATTGACATCATGCAAGCCGCATTGCGTTGTTGTAATATATTCTGTGTCAAGGATGAATATTGTCTTTGTAGTGGTCACTTTCAGTTAAACAATCGCTTCAATTGGCCGTAATCCAGCCATACAAAAATGTTTCTTTGGTACCAACGAATCTACATTCATCATACCAAGCCTGTTTGGAAAATTGTATTGCGAGTTGCTAAGATATCCCTCTAGTCATGCCTCCGGCCTGAGGAATATCTGCGTAGAATCCTCCGAGACTCAAAAATAGAATCAAACTATCGCTTGATACATTCTCAGGCCTCCGGCGGTGCGCACTACGCAGTAATGGTACTCAGTTTTATAGTTATCTGCAAGCACGAGCGTGACTGTCACTTGCCGTATTTGGATTTCGTGAGTGACGGTCACGAGTAAGGATGTAACACACTCATTTGTAGAGAGGGATTATTTTATTTATAATCACATCTAATGTATTGTACCATTGCTGATTTGCCGTGTCGGTTGGAACATTTGACCAATTATTTGTTGCAACAACGATTAACCTGACATCAGGAACAACAACAATGAATTGTCCGCCATATCCATTAGCAAAGAAATATCCGTGTGATGCACTGTTTCCAATCCACCAGAAATATCCATAGCCCGGACTAAAAGGTTCGATATCATTGGTTGTTATCTTGAATGTGGATGCTTTTTCAATCCAATCTTCAGAGACAATGCGAACTCCATTATACATTCCTTTATTCAGGTAGAGCTGACCAATCTTGAGCATGTCATAAGGAGTCAGGGATAGTGCTGCACCGCCGTTGTAGATTCCTTGTTTGTCTTTTCCCCAGGAATGATCTGCTATTCCGAGGAGCTGGAAAAGGTACTGCTTTGCAAATTGAAAGGTCGACTCTCCTGTGACTTGTGTGAGTATCGCGGATGTTAAGTGCGACGCTCCGGTATTGTATCCGAATGCCTCGCCGGGTTGATGAATCAAGGATTTATTGAGAGTGTATTCAAGTTGATTGGGAGCATTGAACCAGTTGTTGTATTCAGATACGTCTGGAATGTCATTTCCGGAAAGGCCGCTGCTCATGGAAAGCACATCGTGTAGCTTAATACTCGCTTTCGCCGAGTCTATGGTGCCAACTAGCGGCTGCAGGTAATCACCGATCTTCTGCTCCTCTGATGGGATGATCCCTTGATCGATGGCAATTCCAATCAAAGTGGACATCACGCTTTTGGTAACGGAACGCACATCATGCGCTGCGGAGGAATCGCCCGGATGGAAATACTGTTCTTTCATAATATGATCGTCTTTATGGACGATCAAACATCTTAAGTTCGCGTTCTGGGCTGCGATTGAAAAAGCTTCTTCTAGTGCCCCGGACGTTCCACTCGGCTCAACGGTATTATCTTTGCACGAAAAACATAAAACCGAAAGGAAGATGAACAAAGAGGGAAGAACTTTTTTACTATTCATCGCATTCACTGCTTTTTGGTTTTCCCAAGAGGGAAGTGTGTTAACGCGTTCGCAACCTGACTAAGGCGTGTGAATGATCGGATTTGTCCATCCGATTCGAGATACAAGGAATAGATGGCAGGAGAATCAATGATTCCTTGCTGATCTGTTCCAACGAGAATTGTAATCCAGAGCTTCCGACGTTCGGCGAGCTTTGCATAAATCTCTACACAAATCGGAAGGTCGCGTTGTTTGTCGACGTACGGATTACCGGTTTGCTCACCGCAATCATTGAGTTCCCATTCTACTGTGGCATCCTTGCCGAAAATTTTTGTCAACCAATCTGAAAGTTTCCCCTCTGGCAACGTCGAATCCAGTTCCGATGGAGAGATTCGTTTTACATATTCGATGGCATGAGCTTCTGAAATCTGTGCTTGCGCGTATCCGGTTAGAAAAAGACAAAAAGCAGCGACCCAAATTGAATTCTTTTTCATCTTACCAAACCTGTTTTGGAAAATTGTGTTGCGAGGTGCGTTTTACGGATGTATAGTAGTTAGTTTTACATTTATCTGCAAGCACGAGCGTGACCGTCACTTGCTGTGTTTGGATTTCGTGAGTGACGGTCACGAGTATAGGCATTTGTATAACATGAGTAAAACGAGTTTTTTCATTTCAGTGAACGAGTTGGCTTGTCCACTGGCAAGGTGCGCTACAATGCAATGGTACTAGGTTTTACATATATCCGCAAGAGCAAATACCTCCATGGCATAGATTGTGTCCCTTCGTCCATGCCAGTTTGATTCAATATGCTCCTTTGATCCATAATAGATTTTTTACTAAGTTCATAAAAGATTACTTTTTTAGTGATCAGGTCAATTCATTGCTACTTCATTCGGGACTATTACATGAAAAAACTCTTGTTGCTTTGTTCGTTTATATTGACCAACAGTGTATTTGGCCAAACGATTGATACAGTCGATCTCAAATCATATTTTGGTGGACACGCAGGCGGGTTCAGCGTCTACAGTTTCAATACAGACAGGTATGTTCAATATAACGTAGAACACTGTAAGAAGAGACTTTCACCATGTTCTACGTTTAAGATTCCCAACTCCCTCATTAGCCTGGAAACCGGAGTTGTGCCCGATTCCGGATTTATTATCAAGTATGACAGTGTGCTGCATCCCAGAGATGCAGAAATGTTAAACACAGAGCCGTTCAAATACTGGTTTCATGATTTGTCACTCAAAATGGCTTTTAAGTATTCGTGTGTGTGGTATTATCAGGAATTGGCAAGGAGGATTGGGCACGAACGCATGGCGAAGTATGTCAATCTTCTCGAGTACGGCAACAAGGATATCTCGAGCGGGGACGATACGTTTTGGCTGTGCGGCTCCATTCAGATTTCGATCAACGAGCAAATTGAATTTCTTAAGAAACTCTATATGCATCGGCTGAACGGATTCTCCGATACATCCATCAATACCGTCAAGGGTATTATGCTGTACGAATCTACTCCGCAGTACAAACTGTATGGAAAGACAGGCGGCGGCGGTTGTTTTGATAATAAGTTCCTTGGCTGGTACGTCGGGTTTGTGGAAACCGATGCGGGTACCAGCGTATTTGCGATGAACATTATCGTCGACAGTTTTGATGAATTAAAGAATAATTTCCGGATTGAACTGACGAAGAACGTATTGAGAGAATTGAAAATCATTCAATAGAAGCATATCGTTGGATTGGTAAAAGAATTCGAGAACGGAAATCAGCATCAGCGCCTTCTCTTCATTTGATAAATTGGATACATTACAGTATCTTGAAAATAAAAAGGAGTAATAAATAGCATGAAAAGCTTGAAAGTGATTCTATTTCTGATCTTGGTTCTGACGTGCAATACAATTTCACAAACTATTTATTCGCCCGGACATAAATTGAGTCTGACTTTCAACCTGACTCCTGAGGGTATACCGGTTTATCAGTTGTCATTGGCCCAGAAGGAAGTTATAAAAAGTAGCAAGCTGGGAGTGATTCTTAAGGAACTCCCTTCATTCGACAATGGATTCACAATCCTTAAAATTGACACGTCTTCGTTTGATGAAACCTGGTCTCCAGTATGGGGCGAGGTCAAACAGATCCGAAATAATTATAATGAGCTTACGGTTACACTTCAGCAGCCGACTGTACATAACCGCAAACTGCTGATTAAATTCCGCCTATTTGACGATGGATTGGGATTTCGTTATGAATTCCCCGACCAGCAGGAACTGACGTATTTTGTCATTGACGATGAGATAACAGAATTTAACATGACCGGCGATCACAAAACATTCTGGATACCCGGTGATTATGATACAAATGAATATTTTTATTCTACCAGCAGACTCAGCGAAATTGATGCCTTAGGACGCAATAAATCTTCAACCGAAATTTATCTAAGATCTTTTATAGCCCCTAATGCCGTTCAGACTCCACTTATGATGAAAAGCAATGACGGGCTTTATATAAATATTTCTGAAGCTGCTCTGGTTAATTATCCGGCATTGAATCTTTTGGTTAATAAGAATAATTTCTCTCTTCTTTCCACACTCGTTCCCAATGCAGTAGGAAGTAAAGCATTTATGCAGGCACCTTGCACAACTCCATGGCGCACGGTGGTTGTAAGCGATAAGGCTGTTGATATACTGGCTTCTAAAATGATGCTGAACCTGAATGAACCATGCAAACTGGAAGACGTCAGTTGGATACACCCTGTAAAATATGTCGGTATCTGGTGGGAAATGCACGTTGGAAAATCTTCATGGAATTATTCAGATGTTAATAACATAAAACTCGACCAGACCGACTGGAAAAGCCTGAAACCGAACGGAAGACATGGCGCAACCACAGAAAACACAAAAAAATATATAGACTTTGCCGCCAAATATAAATTTGACGGCGTTCTGGTTGAAGGCTGGGACATAGGCTGGGAGGATTGGTTCGGGAAGTGGAAAGAAAATGTATTTGATTTTGTCACTCCTTATCCTGATTTCAATGTTCCTGAATTGCAGAAATATGCCGCGTCTAAAAGTGTTAAACTGATAATGCACCATGAAACTTCTGCTTCCGCAACAAATTATGAACGCCGTATGGACGATGCATACAGGTTTATGAAACAGTACGGATACGATGCCGTTAAGACCGGTTATGTCGGCAAAATTATTCCACGCGGTGAACACCACGACGGACAGTGGATGGTAAATCATTACTTACACGTTGCCGAAAAAACTGCTCAATATAAAATAATGCTCGATGCGCACGAGCCGGTTAGGCCTACCGGACTGCAAAGAACATATCCCAACTGGCTGGCAAGTGAAGCCGCAAGAGGTAACGAATATAATGCATGGAGTATCGGAAATGCTCCTGAACATGAAACGATACTTCCCTTCACACGCCTCATGGGCGGTCCTATGGATTATACTCCCGGAATATTCCAGATTAAACTGAATTACTATAATCCGGACAAAAAAGAGCAAGTGCATACAACACTGGCAAAACAACTCGCTCTGTATGTTACTCTTTACAGCCCGTTGCAGATGGCTGCCGACCTGCCTGAAAATTATGAACGATTCCCGGATGCTTTTAAGTTCATTGTGGATGTAGCGGTTGACTGGGATGATACAAAAATTCTGGAAGCTGAACCGGGTGATTATATTACAATCGCACGCAAAGCTAAAAACAGCGATAAGTGGTTCATCGGTGCAATTACAGATGAGCAGGCACGAACTACTGAAATAAAATTGGATTATTTAGATAATGGCAAATGGTATGTGGCCTCTCTTTATACCGATGCAAAAGACACGCACTGGGAGAAAAATCCAATGACTTACAACATTAATAATTATCTCGTAAATGATAAAACCAAATTGAAAATAGACCTTGCATGCGGAGGCGGTGCTGCAATAAGCCTCAAACCGGCTTCAAAAGAAGAAATGATAAAGTATAAAAAATATTAGAATTCTAGAAGAGTTTTAAAACTAATAGCCCTCGAAGATTATTCCTCGGGGGCTTTTTGTTTTGATAATATCATAAACTAAATAAATGAGACGTCTGAAAAATCAAATCACCATCGGTAGTCGAAAGCTTCAGGTTTCGTTTTTTATTAATAAACGCGGACATAAAGTCCGCGACTACCATTAAATTATATTATTTCAGATGTCTCTAAATAATTCTTTAAGTGTTTCCGCTCCTCGTTCCCAAATACCTGCCCGCCAATCTTATGCCCAAGGCCTCACTTCGTGAATGGCGGAAAGTTTGGCAACGAGATTAAATGAACCATATAACGTACATCCAACTTACTTCACTATGTAGTTCATCTCTTTCAGTTTTTCTGCCGCGCGTGCACGCTGGTCGCCTTGCAGTTCAATCTTTCCTTCTTTCACTGTACCGCCGGTTCCACAATATTGTTTCAATATTCGCGCTATGTCTTCTCTTGTCGTCGGATTATGTTGCAGGCCGCTTACAATCGTAACGCTCTTCCCTTTTCTTCCATGTGTATCCAGCATAAGATGAACTGTGTTGCCTTTGCCATCGTATTTCTTTTTTTGAGAAACAGGAATGCTTGACTGCGACCCAGAGTGTTGTTCCGGTGCGACCAATTCGGCTAATTCTTCTAGAGAACGATATTTCTTTTGATATTCCATGTATTTTAGCTACGTTTTTTCTTTTGATACGTTTTACAAATCTCTCCCATGCTCTTTTAACCACTGCGATGCTATTTTATATTCGGGACACAGAGCATGCACCTTGTGCCAGTACTGCTTCGAGTGATTCATAAACTCTGTATGCACAAGTTCATGCAGAATCAAGTAATCGATGACAAACAGCGGCGACTTGATGAGTTTCCAATTGAATGATAGATTTTTTTTCTTCGAACAACTTCCCCATCGTGTTTTTTGGCTGCGGATAAATATTTTATTGTAATGAAATCCAAGAGACTCTGCCAGCTCTTGCGCTCTGTGCTCGAGATATTTTCTCGCTTCGTTTCTATACCATGCAAGTTGACGATACTTCTCCATGAATACAACACCGGCATGTATGATGAGATGCTCCTCATCTATTTCGATTGAGCGATTGAACTGCGCATCCTGCTCAACGTGGAATATCTTCCCTTTAAAGAGGATCTGATTTCCTGCAAGCGGTACCGGCTGTTTTCTTGTTCGCATCCTGTGCAAGTGTTTCTGAATCCAATCTTCTCTCTTCTTGAGAATATTCTCCAGATGCTGCTCCGGCAGCCACTTCGGCACGACAATACGCACTCGCTGGTCATGACTCACACGAATGCCAACGTGTTTGACATCCTTAAAAAGGATTGTATAATTATCAGGAAATTTCATTCAAGAGAACTCAATAATTGATGGTATGTATTCAATAACCTGGAGTACAGAAGTATAGTTTTAGAGAAAGTTGTCCACTTTCTCATCCCAAAGCGATACTGAATCGAGTTGTGCTTTCCGCTCCTGTAGAATAAAATCAGTTACGATCCTTATTCAATTGATGCTCGTAACTTCACTTTTAAGTCGTGAATGTGCTGGCGGATATCTTTCAACTGAGCATAGTCTTTCTTTGCGACTGCATCAGAGCGTTTCTTCTTCCAACTCCGGATCTCCAACTTCATCGAACTCTTCCCAGATATCTTAGCCTGATGATGCGCGTGGCTTTCGATACCGAGCGCTTTGCAGAGTGCAGGCACGAGCTTTTCTTTATGCATTGTAATATGCCCATGGACTGCTTCATGATCGATACCATCGGCAATCTTGCGCAGTTCGCTTACGGTCATCTTGTTCAATTCGTCATACGTGTATGCCATAGTGCATCCTCCTGTATTGTATGGTTACTGCAATTGTTTGATTTGAATAATTGATTCTGAAATAGAAAAAGAATAGTTGATTTATCCACTTTGCGGTGATACCGAGCGAGTTGTCCCGAAGAGTGGATTGGGAAAGAAACAATAAACAGGATGAGAACGATACGCAAAATATTGTAACGATTTTTTATGCGATTCATATCATACTTCACGATGCAGTAAGAGTATTTATTTCGCTTCGTACTCGGGAAAAGACGTTACTCAATCCACTTTCTAATATAAAAATAAATTATAGAATGGCTACCCTTCTTTTCACTTTTTCGTTCACGCTAGTACTTCGAAGCGCCCTCCTTGAGATACTCCTGTATGCTCTTGACAGTCAGCCCGCCTTCCTTTTGTTTCTGGATTGCCTTCACCGCTGTCGCAGCGGCAGAAAGCGTGGTAATAAAGGCAACTTTATTTTCCAATGCTGCCCAGCCAATGGCGTATTCGTCGTAGCGGGAAGTTTCGCCAAGCGGTGTGTTGATGACAAGCTGTATCTTTCCGTTTTTAATCAGATCCACAGAATTTGGCCGACTTTCGTTCACTTTGAAAACCTGTTCGCATGGAATGCTGTTTGAAGTAAAAAAGCCTGCTGTCCCTTCCGTCGCAATAAAAGAAAATCCCAGTGTTCGTAGCTCGCGTGCAATATTCAATGTCATTTCAGTTTTATCGTTATCGTTCACGCTAAAGAATACTGTTCCTTCATTCGGCAATGCGTTGCTTGCCGCAATCTGTGATTTAGCAATTGATGCACCGAAGCTATCGGAAATTCCCATCACCTCACCGGTAGAGCGCATCTCTGGACCTAGAAATACTCGCGTCTTTGGAAATTTTGCAAACGGAAATACGGCCTCCTTCACAGAAATATGTTTTATTTTTCGGAAATCGAAATCTTTGCAGCCAAGTTCTTCCAATGTTCTTCCTACCATCACTTTTGCAGCAATCTTTGCAAGCGGTAATCCAGTTGCTTTACTCACAAAAGGTACCGTGCGGGATGCACGAGGATTGACTTCCAAGACATACACGACATCATCTTTCGACGCAAACTGCACATTCATTAATCCTACTACTTTGAGCGCCTTTGCTAACTTCACGGTGGTCGCCATAATTTCATTCAGGATCTTTTCCGACATCATATACGGCGGAAGGACACACGCGCTATCACCCGAATGGATACCTGCTTCCTCGATATGCTGCATCACGCCGCCGATCATGACGTCTTTGCCGTCGCACACGCAATCAACATCGTATTCAAATGCATCTTCAAGAAAGCGGTCGATGAGCACAGGATGGTCGGGTGAAACATCGACAGCCTTCCTCATATATTCTCGCAATGCATCCTTTGTATAGCAAACCTCCATTGCACGTCCTCCAAGTACATAGGATGGACGTACAAGCACAGGAAAACTAATTTGATCGGCAACGAGGACTGCATTGTTGACCGTATACGCTGTGCCGTATTTGGGATGTTGAATGTTATTTCGCCGAAGGAGTGCGCCGAATCTCTCGCGGTCTTCAGCAAGATCAATTCCTTCCGGTGATGTGCCGAGAATTTTCACGCCGTTCTCATCTAATGCCTTCGCAATCTTCAACGGTGTCTGCCCGCCGAATGCAACGATAACGCCGTCCGGTTGTTCTTGATCGCAAATGTTGAGTACGTCTTCGAGCGTCAACGGTTCAAAATATAATTTATCGGTCGTGTCATAATCAGTTGAGACGGTCTCCGGATTACAATTGACCATGATAGTTTCGAACCCCTCTTCGCGAAGAGCCATGACGCCGTGCACACAACAATAATCAAATTCAATTCCTTGTCCGATGCGATTCGGACCGCCGCCGAGAATGATTACTTTTTTCTTCGTGCTTCGTAGAGATTCATTTTCCCGCTCATAGGTTGAGTAGTGGTACGGGGTCGATGCCGCAAATTCCGCTGCGCACGTATCCACTGTCTTATAGACAGGTATCACGTCCATTTTCTTCCGCATCATCCGTACGGCTGCCTCATTCATTCCCCAGATTTCTGACAACTGGCGATCGGAGAACCCGTACTCTTTTGCTTTTCGCATAATGTCCGGGGTGACTTTCACCGGCACTTCATTCTTTGCTTTACTTGACTTCACTTGCCTGTAATTCCTTTAGTCGTTCCCATTGTTTGGCGGATAAGATTTGTTTTTCCTTTAAAGATACCTGCAAGTGCATAAAGCGCAACTCAGCCCGCATTTTGCCGATTCGTTCCAGTTTAGCCCGTAATATTTTTTCATTGATTGTACCTGATTCAAAAAGTTTGTTGAGTTCTTCCTCCGCCTCGACAATATCCTGTCCCTTGATAGTCGCTGAGATCGGCAGGTTCGTCAACATCTCGTTGATTTTCTTTTGTTGGTCTTTTGATAATCCAAGCTGATCTTTATAAGAAATTATTTTTTGTGGGGCGGGAAAACCATTGATCTCCGCCACCAATGTTTGTCCAGCTGCTTCACCCTTCAACAATTGGTCTTTGTCCTGTGGAAAAGTAACTTGCGCATGTGCAGTCTTTGATAATGCAAGCAAAAATAATAAAACCGGGATACAGATACTTACTATTTTCATACAATAATCCTTTTATGAAGAGTCATTTATATTCTAAAGGAATACAGCTCTTCTTCCATTGCCACAATTTGTTTGATGTTGTACAGGAACCATGGATCAATGCTGGATGCCTGGAAGAGTTCGTCTATCGTCAATCCGAGCTGGAAACCATAACGAAGGAAGAAAATATTGTGCGGGCGCGGCGTTTTGATCCGATCTAAGACTTTTCGCTTCCATTCAATCTTTTCCGTATCCGATAACTCGCGAATATTCACAACATCTTTTCCATCTGCACCGAGACCGGAACGTCCCTGTTCCAGCGAACGGAGCGCTTTTTGCAGTGCTTCTTTGAAGGTACGTCCAATGGACATTGCTTCGCCGACCGATTTCATCTGCACACCAAGCGTGTCATCCACACCTTTGAATTTTTCAAAGTCCCATCGTGGAATTTTCACGACGCAGTAATCAATCGTCGGTTCAAAAGAAGCTGGAGTCAGCTTTGTAATATCGTTGGGAATTTCATCGAGCGTGTAACCGACGGCAAGCAATGCCGCAATTTTTGCAATCGGAAAACCGGTGGCTTTTGAAGCGAGTGCAGATGAACGCGATACCCGGGGATTCATTTCAATCACGAGCACTTGTCCATTATTTGGATTGACAGCAAATTGAATATTCGAACCGCCCGTTTCAACACCAATCTCGCGAATAACTTTGATCGATGCATCCCGCAACTGCTGATATTCTTTGTCCGTAAGAGTTTGTGCAGGCGCCACAGTGATCGAATCACCGGTGTGCACGCCCATCGGATCGAAGTTCTCAATCGAACAAATGACAACAACGTTATCCTTCAGGTCACGCATCACTTCTAATTCATATTCTTTCCAGCCAATCACCGATTCTTCAATGAGAACCTGATGGATAGGACTGCTGGTCAGACCGTGGACAACTTTGGTCTGGAATTCTTCGATATTGTATGCTGTGCCGCCGCCCGTACCTCCCAACGTGAATGAAGGACGTATGATAAGTGGAAAACCAATTTGGTTTGCTATTATGAGCGCTTCTTCAAATGAATGTACGAATCCACCGCGCGCACTTTGAAGTCCAGCTCGATCCATTGCAGCGCGAAATAATTCACGGTCTTCTGCCATTTTAATGGCTTCAAGTTTCGCACCAATTAATTCGACGTTGTATTTTTTCAACACTCCGTTTTCTGCAAGCGACACTGCAGTGTTGAGGGCTGTTTGTCCGCCCATGGTCGGCAGGATAACATCCGGTCTTTCACGTTCAATTATTTTTTCAACAAATTCCGGTGTAATGGGTTCAATATACGTGGCATCGGCAAATTCAGGGTCAGTCATAATCGTTGCAGGATTACTGTTGACGAGAATAACACGATACCCTTCTTGGCGAAGAACACGACAGGCTTGGGTTCCGGAATAATCGAACTCGCACGCCTGTCCGATTACAATAGGTCCGGAACCAATAATGAGGATGGAATGAATATCAGTCCGTTTGGGCAATTCCTTGTAGATTCTCCTTTTCTAAAGATCTCTTAGAAAATATAGTGAGAAGTGACCTGTTATTCAACTGATATGGAATAGAGAAATATTCTTTATACGAACACTACTGAGCAAAAACCTTATCCAACATTTTTTCTAATTTCTCGCCGCGCAAATCCTCGTTAAGCGCAAGAATTTTTCCGGTCTTATCAACTAAAACGGGTGTTGGAACGCCTATGATATCAAACTGTTTTACTATATCGTTATCAAACCCTTTTTCTATTAGCGAATTGAACCAAGGCATTTTCCATTTGTTCTTCCGGAATTTAATAACATCTTCCAGCTTTCCATCAAAAGAGAGACTAAGTATTTCAAATCCCACCGGTTTAAATTTTTCATATGTTTTATGAAGATTCTCCATTTCTGCCACACATCCTCCGCACCAAGTCGACCAAAAGTCAAGTAAGTACACTCGCCCTAAAAGGGTTTTATTTGTGTGTACAATCTTTGGATCGTCCATAGAAACGAATGAGAAGTCTGGAACAGGCGTTCCTGTTTTCAATTTCAGTTCGCGAGAAAATCGTTCCTTTGTCATTTTACCAACATCTGTATCTTTAAATTCTGTGACCATCTTATCATAGAGTTTGAAATATTCTTCGGTTTTGTGACTGTATTGCGCCATCATCATTCGGTTCATGACAAAATTAGCTCTTACATTGATATCGGGATTCTTTTCCTCCATTTCTTGAATGTAATTATCCGTTCTCGTTGCATGTCCAGATGGAGAAGTCGCGTAAATGGAAAATGGACTCAAAGACCATAGCGGAGAGGTTGGCAAGATATTTGAAAAAACGAGGTTGGTAATGTTAGAATCCAAATCAGGAACACGAAACATGCTTAAATTCAGATAACTCAAAATATAGAGTTGTTTTAGAATCGGCACTTTCTCCTGCATGACATTTGATGTGAGATAAGATTTATCTGCCGACCAATCAAATTGAAAATCTTTCCGATCTCTACCCGTTTTCTCGAATGCGCGGGCAGCATTTCTATATGCGTATTCCCTTTTCATCATCTCATCATAGATAGATGAGAATCTACTGTTGAGTGAATCATCTCCAAGAAATTGTGCCTGCGCATTTGTATTCGAACGCACAAGTTTGGCTGGTTTAAAAATTATTTTCACTTTTCCATCTTTTGGATACACTAAGGAACGATAATCACCATCGGGATCACGTTTAAATCCATCTGATTGAGTGCCATTGATGCTTTTACCAGTCGTCTCGACCCCCAGAATTTGATATTTGAACGTATCGGCTTTAGTTTCAAACTCAGATATAAAAGTACCATCGTCTTGTTTCGTCATTAATTGAGCGGTTCCGAAGTTGAAATTATTGAAATCTCCAATAATGTTCACCGAAGAAATAGTATCGAAATAATCGTATGTACTTAATTGGACATCGAGCTTAATCGAGGAAGGCTTCTCTATATAGAGTGCAACATCGTATAACTTATGATTTACGCCAGTATACGTAACGAGCACGATTCCAGAGTCAAGCGTCGTCAAGCTGTAGTTACCATCATTTGCTACTGTTGTTTCCGCAATAGAATTTCTCGTAAGTGGTTTTTTAATTTGAACATTCGCTTTGATCATCGGCTTGCCATCATAGCCGGTCACTCTTCCTGAAATTATAGTCTGGCAGAACAATGTACAACTCATAATACTTAGTAAGGCAACAACAAAGAGTACATGTTTCATAATGATTCCTTCCTAAAAGATGAGTGATGAAATAATTATTGCTTTATCATTTTTTCTGTTTTTCATCTTTGATCTGTTTTGTTAATTCTTGAACTCGTTTCTTTGCATAAATCACAAGTTGCTCATCATTCCCGGATGTATTCTGCAGAAATTTTATTGTACCACTGTAATGCATTTTCCTGCCATCCCGGTGATAAATCATAACACAGTGCTAATCCGTACATCGCCTGAGCATTTGCCGATGACAAATCAATCGCCTGTTTATATGCATTGATAGCACTAAACAACGATCGCTGTTTATAATAGATGCCGCCAAGAGATGTCAATACTGAAGCACTCAGGTCTAAAGAACTTTTTGAAAGGATATACGCCGTATTCAACTCGTTTCTTGCTGCATCCAAACTATCTTTTTTGAGAAGCGTTGAACCTAAATTGTAATGAGGTACAGGATTTAAAGAGTCAAGCCGTACAGCATGATCGAAATAAGCAAGTGCCGAGTCATATTCGTTTCTCGCATAAAACCAGCTACCGATACGTCCTAAATCCGATGCATTATAATCACTTGAGAGATCAAAATATTTTTGCATGAAACGGATAGCGATAGAATAATCTTCCTTTGTTTTGCGCTGACTGAAGCAAATTGCGAGTTTCCGAACTGCCGAAACAGCATCCTTATAATAATACAACAATCCCGCATACACACCAAGAGCGTCTTTGAAATCATCCATTCCGAAATAAGTATCGCCAAGGAGCATTTGCGCAGCATAGCTATTATAATCAAGCTTGGTTGCCCTGTGTGCTATTAGCACCGCCGCTTGATGTTTCATTGCTGCCACGAGTCCGCGCCCAACTGTGACCAATTCATCAATTGAATTTGTATCTGCAAGAGCAACAGCAGTATCATATCGTTGAAGGAGACACAATGTTTTTAGGAGCTCGATGCGAGCCGGTCGAAATGTAGAATCCCTGCAAATTGCATTTTCATAATCGTTGATGGCTGCAGGAAATAATCCCATGCTCGCATGAACACGACCGCGCTGGAAATAGGAAGATTTCGACAGGCTGTCGTTATGAATCGTAATAGAAAAGTTTGCCTGCGCGAGCGGATAATCTCCCAGTTGGTATGCACATAAACCCGAATAATAATTCGCAAGTGTATCCTTTGTCGAATCAGAGAGGCAGGTCTTGAATGTCAACGCCGCACCACGATAATCACCTTGCACATACAACTGAATTCCACGCTGGCGCAAAGATATTACGGAATCCAGCTTTGTTTGTGCAATTATTTGCTGGATGAAAATGTTAATAATTATGAGAATTGAAGGTAGTAATCTTTTCATTATTGAAATGAATGTACAAGTAAAAATTTAAAAAACAGAGCCATTTCCGGTTATTTTTTTTATATTAGAGGAACATAGAAACCGTATTACATCTGGATATACACCTTTGATGAAGAGTATTGATTCATTCCAAACAAAAAGAATTCTCCAAGTTGGCGGGAAAGAAATAACCATCTATTCCCTTTCTGCATTGCAAGACTCCATGGATGTACAACTTTCGCACCTGCCATTTTCCCTGCGAATTTTACTAGAAAATCTGCTGCGCCGCGAAGATGGAAGAGTTGTCCGAAAAGAAGATATTGAAGGACTGGTTCGTTGGAATGCAGCTGCAAAGCCAAATACAGAAATTGCTTTCATGCCTGCACGCGTTCTTCTGCAGGATTTTACCGGCGTACCTTGCATCGTTGACCTTGCCGTCATGAGAGATGCAATGATCAAGATGGGCGGCGATCCAAACAAAATCAATCCGATGCAACCGGTGGATCTCGTCATCGACCATTCGGTACAGGTAGATGAGTACGGAACTTCGACCGCCTTCAGAAATAATGCAACATTAGAGTTTGAACGAAACCGAGAACGGTATGCCTTCCTTCGCTGGGGGCAACAAGCATTCAAAAATTTCCGTGTCGTTCCGCCGGATACCGGCATCGTTCATCAAATTAATCTTGAATATCTTGCACAGGTCGTCTTTACTTCACTGAACGACAACGAAACCTTTGCATATCCTGACACCGTTGTCGGTACCGATTCTCACACGACAATGATCAATGGGCTTGGCGTTCTTGGCTGGGGCGTCGGCGGCATCGAAGCAGAAGCTGCAATGCTCGGTCAACCGATTTCTATGCTTATTCCGCAAGTCGTTGGTTTCAAGCTGCGCGGAAAACTGAAGCCCGGCGCAACCGCGACCGATCTTGTGCTGACAGTAACACAATTGCTGCGAAAGAAAGGCGTCGTAGGAAAATTTGTAGAGTTCTTTGGCCCTGGACTTGCTTCACTCGCGCTTGCAGATCGGGCGACGATTGCGAATATGGCTCCTGAGTACGGTGCAACGATGGGTTTCTTCCCTGTTGATGCTGAAACAATAAACTTTCTTCGCTTCACAGGACGAAGTGAAGAACAAATCGCTCTCGCAGAAGCGTATCTCAAAGAACAAGAACTCATCCACACGGCAGAAACTCCGGATCCGGAGTTTTCTGAGATCATCGATCTTGATCTCGCTGCTGTTGAACCAAGCATCGCTGGACCAAAGCGGCCGCAAGACCGAATTCCGTTATCGAAATCGAAGACTTCATTCCGCTCATCACTTGTTGAAGCACTAGAAAGTAAAGGCACGTCCATCAACAAGATGACTGCGGCTAATTGGGCATATTATTCGGATGATTCAGTAAAGCCTGATTTTCTTAAAAGTGTTCCCGTTCAAATAGGAGAATCTCAGTTCGACTTACATCATGGTTCTATCGTCATCGCAGCAATTACAAGCTGCACGAACACGTCGAATCCATCCGTGCTCATCGCTGCCGGACTTCTTGCAAAGAATGCAACTGAAAAAGGATTGCAAACAAAACCTTGGGTAAAAACAAGTTTCGCACCCGGTTCTAAAGTCGTCACTGAATATTTGCGTGAAGCAAACTTGATGCAACCACTTGAATCTCTTGGATTCCACATCGTAGGGTATGGTTGTACCACATGCATTGGCAACAGCGGTCCATTACCGGAAACTATTTCGAAAGCAATTCAGGAAAACGATCTTGTGGCAGCGGCAGTTCTTTCCGGCAACAGGAACTTTGAAGGGCGTGTGAATCCAAACACGCGTTCAAATTATCTCGCATCTCCGCCGCTCGTTGTGGCGTATGCACTTGCCGGTACAATGGATATCGACTTCCTCATAGATCCAATTGGAGTAGGAAAACATAACGAGCCGATCTTTCTCAGAGACATCTGGCCTACCTCGCTGGAAATTGAACAAACCATGCACGAGAGTGTGAAATCGGAAATGTTCAAGCAGGAATATACGAACGTATTTGAAGGTGAAGCGGAATGGAAGAATTTGCCGGTACCTCTCGGTGTGCAATACGCATGGGAACCAAATTCTACATACATCAAAGCGCCGCCATATTTTGAAAATCTTCCGCGCGAGCCAAAACCACTGCAGAATATTCACCATGCACACGTACTTGCCGTGCTTGGCGATTCCGTTACGACAGATCATATATCGCCTGCCGGTTCGTTCAGTGAAAAAAGTTCTGCAGGTGAATTCCTCATGTCTCTCGGTGTACATAAAAAAGATTTTAACCAGTACGGGGCGCGCAGAGGCAATCATGAAATTATGATGCGTGGAACATTCGCTAATATCCGTTTGAAGAACTTGCTACTTCCGGGGGTTGAAGGAAGCGTTACACTTCATCCATCCTCCAAAGAGCCGATTTCGATTTTCGATGCGGCGATGAAATACAAAAAGGATGGAACTCCGCTCATCATTCTTGCAGGCAAAGAATACGGCTCCGGATCGTCGCGCGATTGGGCTGCAAAAGGTCCCGCATTGCTTGGTGTTCGTGCCGTTATCGCAGAGAGCTTTGAGCGCATTCATCGCAGCAACCTTATCGGGATGGGAGTTCTCCCTTTGCAGTTCGAAGAAGGACAGAATTATCAGACACTTGGCCTTTCTGGACTTGAGGTGTTCGATATCGAAGGAATCGCAGACGACCTTACACCTCGAAAAAAAATAACTGTGACGGCAGTATCGAACGACGGCACAAAGAAAAATTTCACCGCGATATGCAGAATTGACACACCCAACGAAGTCGATTACTACAAACATGACGGCATTCTTCAATATGTTTTGCGGTCGCTCTTGAAACAAAACCCGCCAAGTGTTGAAGAACAAACAAAACCCGCCGGTGAAAAAAAAAGCCAAAAATATCGGGTTCTTTTCAAAGGTGAGATAGACGAAGGGCAAGAACTTGATAAAGTGAAAGAGCGCTTCACAAAGCTTTTCAAAACTTCACCCGAGCGAATTGAAAAACTCTTCACAGGCAAAATGGTTACGCTGAATCACAACATCGATCATGCCAAAGCGCAGGAATATAGCGACGAGTTAAAGAATGCTGGCGCGCTCTGCATCATCGAACCGATGTTGAAAACACCTTCGGTTCCCATGAGTACTAACACAGAACCACCACCACCCCCTTCTGTCTCAAAAACCGACCGTGCTTCAACACTGAACATGAGTTCTTCTAAAATTAGCGGCTCAAAAAAAGCAATCAGACCGGCTTCCTTACATTCCAAATTATATCTTATCGGAAAGATGTTAGCAGCGTCGTGTATGATTCTCCTTCCCATACTGTATTGTGTACTTATCCTTTTCGTATTGAACATCACACTCAATCATATTGAAGACAATTTTTCTTTGATCAATAATTATTCGTTCATCGTTGGATTTCTTTTATATTTCATTCCAGGCTTTATTGGAATCTTCCTTGTCACGGCTATGGCGAAACCGCTCATCGCGCGCCCTAGTGCAAAAAAGATCTTTATTTCCCTTTCACGAAAAAATGAGCCAGCATTCCAAGCTTTTATTGAGAAAGTTTGTCATGCTGTCGGATCCAAAATTCCAGATACCATTGACGTGGATTGTTCGATTCATGCTTCGGCAAATTACCGGCGCGGAATTATTAGTTTTTTAGAGGACGATCTTACTCTCACGATCGGTCTGCCGATAATTTCGGAAATGACGATGACAGAATTTGCTAATGTATTAGCGCATGAATTGAGCCAATACACAAAAAAAACAGAAACGCGTCTTTCATCTATTATCACAGGCATCAATCTCTGGTTTGCACGTGTGATCTATGAACAAGATGTTATCGATGATAAACTAACCTTGCTGTCATTGACTGCAAGCGGATTTCTCGCTCAGATTCCTCTGAGTATAGCGAAATTCTTTATTTGGCTATCACGAAAGATTCTTATTGTGTTCATGATTGCGGGTCATATGATCAGTAAAATCTTTGTACGCCAAATTGAATTCGATGCTGATGAATCCGCGATCTCACTTACCGGTTTCGAATCATTTAAATCGTCTTTGACGAAACTGCATACACTTATGAATGCATCATTTGAGGCGTTCTCTCAATTAAAGACGCAGAGAGATCCAAATGATAATTCCCTGCCGGATGATTTTGTACTTCTTCTATCTTCCATCAACCGACAAGTATCTGATCAAGGTAATTTGAAGCCGAATCTAAACTCACCGCAAGGGAAGACAGCCATACGTACTATTTATCCGTCTGATCAAGAACGTATTGACCATGGAAAGAAGATAGCTTCGAAAGATATATTCCAATCCGACAAGCCTGTGTCTGCACTATTCACTAATTTTGAAGAATTGTGCAAAACTGCCTCGATGCGACTGTATCGCGATGTGCTGGACATACGGTTTGATAAAGATGATTTAGTTCCGACAAGTCAATTTAGTAACAGTACGGATCACACAACGAAAACAACTGATAGTACCTCGAACTTTTTCTAAGACATAACAAGAGAGAGCACAACTCATAATGCCAATTTACGATTATCGCTGTAAAGAATGCAGGACGCTGTACGATGTCTACCATAAAGGAAAAGAGATCACCGAAGACATACAATGTCCGGCTTGCGGTTCGTTTCACTCTACAAAGTTAATTTCACTGCCTGGCATTATTACAAAGGGGACATCTACAGCACAGTGTGATAGAGGGGCTTGCGGTATAGATACATCATGCTGCGGCGGGGCTTGCGGTTTGAATTAGCATTACGGCTTCACGATATTTTTTCGTTCTAATTCTTTTCGAATCATCGCCTGCAATTCTGGCTTCATACTTGATTTTTGAATATACCCATCTGCCGGAGAATCAATATTCAACTCCCTAAATTCTTTCAATTCATATGCCGAACATAAATAGACATAGATATGAAGCGATAAAGATTTAATTCTTCGCGCTACTTCTACACCGCTTAATCCTGGCATACTCATATCCAAGATTACAACATCAGGTTGAAATTCTTGAGCTTTCGTCAATGCTTCCTCACCGTTGCTTGCCTCCCCGACAACGATGACTGCTTTATAACTGCGAAGATATTGCTGCATCAATAAGCGCATAGATGGCATATCGTCAACAATGAGAATTCGCAGCTTCGTCATATCTTCTTTACTTACTATATTTGACAATAATCGTACCCGCCAAATTCTTCAATTATTTTTGTGTACTAAAAAATACGAAACTCTCGCACTGTAGTCAATATCGGATGAAAGAACATAATAATTTCTCTGATGCGAAGCGGAAAGCTCACCGTTTTGAAATCAGATACCTCATCAAGAATATGGCATCATCCCAATTTCTTTTGGAACCGCATGACGCTCATGCTTAATATGACACTGCCAAACACTAAGAGAGCCAGTGCTTGCGGCCACAGGATGCGCATGCCGACTCCCTTTAAGAACAAACCACGCACAATAACAAAATAATAGCGAAGCGGAATAACGTAAGAAACATATTGGATGATTAACGGCATGTTTTCGATTGGGAAAACAAAACCGGAGAAAAACATCATAGGCAACATGAAGAAAAAGATTGCGGTCATCATTGCCTGTTGCTGTGTGCGTGAGATTGTCGAAATAAATAATCCCAATCCAAGCGTTGTCATAAGGAAGATAAGACTAAGAAAGAGAAGCAGCAGTACTCCGCCTTTTACGGGCAGACTAAAAACCAACGATGCGAAGAACACGACAAGAACGACATCGATGACTCCAATAAGAAAAAATGGTGCAAGCTTGCCAATAATAAGCTGATAGGGTTTGATGGGCGTAACAACAAGCTGTTCCAATGTGCCAAGCTCTTTTTCTTTGACGATTGCCAGTGAAGTGAGGAGCATTGTCATCACCATCAGAAGCAAACCAAGCACTCCGGGAACCATAAAGTTACGGCTCTTAAGTTCTGGATTGTACCATACGCGAAACTCTGCCGAAACGCGGGCAGGCATAGTCACCGAACCTCGCTTGACCAGCGATTCCAGCAAAATATTTTGCGAGTATCGTGACACAATGATGGAAGCATAACTCAAACCAATTCCAGCTGTACTCGTCTCTGTTCCATCTGCAATAATTTGTAGCGGCGCAGATTGACCGGCACCAATCTTTTTTTCAAAGCCTCGAGGAATGATGATCGCGATCGATGCATGCCCATCATCTAATTGATTGTCAATCTCTGAGGTTTTGTCAAAATATCCGTCTACTCTGAAATATTCCGTGCTGGTGAAGTTTCGTACAAGCTCTCTGCTGGACGGCGAGTTATCAAAGTCACAGACAACCGTTGGAATATGAGTGACATCAAAGGTCGCGGCATAGCCAAGGATAATTAATTGAAATACAGGCGCAACAAAGCTCATGCCAAACATTTTCCGGTCTTGCCGCAATTGAAGAAATTCTTTTCGTATGATATGGAGAATATTTTTCATCGTTTATAACTAAGCAAGGATCTTCCGCATGCGCAGCGAACTGACGCTGATCATAATAACAGCATAGATGATGAGCATGAATGCTTGATCCCAGAAAGCGCTTAAGCCGGCGCCTTTCAAGATGATGGCACGGAGAGCAACCAAGAAATATCGTGCGGGCAATATATATGTTATGGCTTGAATAATGATCGGCATGTTGCGGATAGGAAAAACAAATCCGGAAAGAATAAACGTTGGCAGCATAGAAACAATGACCGCAATCATAAACGCAAGCTGCTGTGTCTCGACGAGTGTGGAGATCAATATTCCCATTCCCAAACTGCCCACAAGAAATATAAATGTCACGAGCGATAGCAAGAGAATACTGCCCTTAATACTGACATCAAACAGAATGTAACCAAGAAACAAAATTGCGATGGTGGCAAACGAGGAAATGATCGTGTAGGGAATTGTCTTGCCCAATATTAATTCAATAGGTTTAATAGGCGAAACCATGAGCTGCTCCATTGTTCCGAGCTCGCGTTCGCGCACAATCGCCAAAGCAGTTGAAATGACTGCTGTCACCATGAGGATAAAAGCAATGAATCCCGGCACTAAGAATTTTGCACTCTTTAATTCAGGGTTGTACCAAACACGCGGCTCGAAATCGATTGGCATCGTAATATTTTGGCGTCCCATTCTGACGAAAGATTCCGTCATCACTTTCACAGAGTATTGTTGTATAATGGCACTGATATATCCGAGGACAGTCGCTGCTGCATTCGAGTTTGTGCCATCGACGATCACCTGCACAGAGGCAGCGCGTCCGCGCTGTATATCTTTTGTGAACGTGGAAGGAACGACCAGCACAACACGAACCTGTTCTCCATCGAGCAGGTTGTTGATCTCTGCTTTGCTTTCCAGAGTTTGAACTTTGGTAAAATATTCTGAAATAAAAAATTGCTCAATAAATTCCCTGCTGACACTGGTTCGATCTTCGTCGTACACTGCCATCGAAGTGTGTTTAACATCAAAGTTCAGCGCGTAACCAAACATCAACAGCATCAATGCCGGAATAAACAACAGCACACTCAGTATGCGTTTATCGCGTTTGATCTGACGAAATTCTTTTCGCACAATTGGAAGAATGTTCAGCGATACAAGTGGCATCTTCAATTGAGGGCTCCGTACTTGCGTGCATCTTCTTCGGCAATCCTATTGATAAATACGTCTTCGAGAGACGGGATAATTTGGTCGATACGATCTGCTGTCATGTGTTCTTTTGTAAGCAGCCGGCGTATCTTTTTCTGCGCGTCCGGTTCGTCCAACGTGCTCACATGAAATGCTGAGCCAAATATCGATGTTTCAGCAACCCACGTTTGACTGCGCAACAGTTCCATCGCATCCACCGGATTACTGCTCTGAACTTCAAAAATAGCGTAGCGATCAAGGCCGTGCTTTAACTCCGTTGGAGATCCGATGGAAATGAGTTTTCCGTTGTAAATCAAACCTATCGTATTGCAATGTTCCGCTTCATCCATATAATGCGTGGTAACAAAGACTGTGACGCCGCTGTGTGACAAGTCGTAAATCAAATCCCAAAAATTGCGGCGAGAAACCGGATCAACACCGCCCGTTGGTTCATCAAGAAATAAAATAGGCGGCTCGTGAAGGATGGAACATCCTAATGCCAATCTCTGCCGCCATCCGCCTGAAAGTGCATGCGCCAGCATTGTTTCCTTACCGCTCAATCCAGCCATCTCGATAGCCCAACGCTTGCGTTCTTCTAACCGCATGCCGTCAAGACCATAGATACCGCCGTAAAAGTTAATGTTCTGCTCGACCGTGAGATCTTCATACAAAGAAAATCGCTGCGACATATATCCAATGCGTGATTTCACTTCGTCAGGCTGAGTTGCAATATCAAATCCTCCAACACTGGCCGATCCTTCTGTGGGTGAAAATAGTCCGCAGAGCATTCGGATTGTTGTTGACTTGCCCGCTCCATTCGGTCCCAGAAATCCGAATACCTCTCCCCGCTTCACTTTGAAGCTCACATGATCAACTGCAACAAACTTGCCGAACTTCTTCGTCAGCCCTTCGGCAACGACAGCACAATCACTATCACACGGTACTTTTGCAATAAGTCGTTCTTTGTGACCAACCCACAGCTTCACTGATTTTCTCCTACCGCTTTTTTCAATCGAGCCAATGCAAGCATGCAATCAACGACGGCTTGAGTGTGCGTCAGCCTTGACTGCAAGAGAGCAGTCTCAGCATCAAGCATGTCTGTATTGGAACTCAAGCCATGTTTATACTTTTCTGATGTCATACGAAATGATTCCTGTGCTTGCTCCATACCGCCGGAAGCAACACCGACTTTTTCCTTTGCTGTCTGCGCATTAAAATATTGCTGAGCGACATCCAACGATACTGCATCGTTGAGCTGCACCACACTTGCTTCGCTTTGACGCAAAACTGCTTCTGCTTGTGCTGTCTGATGGCCAGTAGCATACCAATCCCAAATGTTCCATTGAAAGTTGACACCGATATCCCACGTTCCATCCCATTGGTCTTTTGGGGGAATGATGCGTTGATTCGGCCGGGCATAGTCATAGTTCGCGGCAAGAAATATTTGCGGATACCAGCCGCCTTTTGCGGCGGTTACTCCAGCACTGCTCATATCCCGCCGTAATTGCATTGACTTCAGTTCCGGACGGCGTTTAAGTGCAAGAGTTTGAAGCGTAGATAGATTTTCACTCAGTAGTGTTGTGCCTGGATTTTGTGAAATTGCAGGTGTATCACTTGGCGTTATCTCGGTCTCAAGAGTATTTCTCATCAGACTATTGAGTGCCATCGAGGTAAGTCTCATCGCATTCCGTGCTTCGAGCTGTTTCACCTTCACATCAGAAAGTTGTACCTGCACTTTCATCACATCAGCATCGGTCGCCATTCCTTGCTGCGACATGTTCGTCACATCTTTCAGATGTTCCGACATTTGTTCAACAGATTGTCGGATCACCTCTTCAACTTTAATTGCACGGTAGAAATTCCAATATGCTGTAATAACATTCAGAACTAACTCTGCTTGATCCTTTGTCCATTCTTCGCGTACAGCACTGGCATTGAGCTCTGCCATCTCACGATTCTTTTGAAGCTTAAATCCGGTGAACAACGGTTGTTGTAGCGAAAGCTTCAAAGAATAGTTTTCAGTGATAGACGGAAATAGGACCATGGACATATTGATCGGCGGCCCAAGTGTCAATCCGAATGCGTCGATTGTACTCAGTTCGGCGACTCTTCCGCTGAGTTTAAGCTGCGGCAATAACGCTGTTGCCGCCTCAGAAGAACGTGCTTCCGCCGCCTGTACTTTTGCTCCGCTTATTTGGAGAGATGGATTCTTTCCTAATGCCAGAGCAATACAATCAGCTAAGCGGATGGGCTGGACATTCTGCTGTGCATACACTTGATGTATCAACACAAACGATATTATCAAGAATTTCATTTTCATAGCACCCTCATTCATGATCAAGTATGTAAACTTGCAATAAAAACATCTTCCAACGATGCCGGAACAATTCGATAACTGCGCACTTCAATATGTTCCTTCTTCAATGTTTTAAGAATTTCTTTTTCTTTCTTTTTCGCGTCTTGAACCAGAACGTGCAAACGATCGCCAAACAACTGGATATCTTTTCGTGAAAAAGATCGCAGTAATATATCGGAAGCAACCCGAACATTATCACATACTAATTCAACTACTTCGGAATGGAATGATGACTTCACAGCCTCAGGTGTATCGCAATTTAAAAGCTTGCCTTGATTCATCAACGCTACGCGTGTGCTTCGCTCCGCTTCATCAAGATACGGCGTACTCACAACTATCGTAATCCCTGACTTAAGAAGACTTGACAGAATTTTCCAAAAATCGCGACGCGAAACCGGATCAACGCCTGTGGTTGGTTCATCTAAGAAAATAATTTCTGGTGTGTGTATCAGTGTACATGAGAGCGCAAGTTTTTGCTTCATTCCGCCGGAAAGCTGACCTGCAAGACGGTCCCGGAACGCGGTGAGCCGTGTGAATTGCAGAAGTTCTTCTTTTCTCTCTTTATACTCTCTTACTTTATGAATTTCAGCGAAGAAGTCGATGTTTTCATCAATGGTTAAATCCTGATACAAACTGAAGCGTTGCGAAAGATATCCAATGCGTTTTTTAATTTCATCCTTTTGCGTTCTGATATCAAATCCTAGCAGCGAAATTGTTCCCTCTGTTGGCGCAAGCACACCGCACATCATCCGGATTGTTGTCGTCTTCCCTGCACCATCAGGTCCAACCAAACTGAAGATTTCCCCCCGTTCAATTTTGAGTGAGAGATGATCAACGGCGACGACGCGTTCTTCACGTCCTGCACCAAAGATCTTTCCAACATGATCGAGGATAATGGCATCAGCCATGTCTTTTTGCCTTACTCATGTGCTACTTGCAGTGTAACATCTGCCGGAATTCCAGCTTTAAGTGTGCCATCGGGATTAGGAACTTTCACTTTTACGCTGAACACTAACTTTGTTCGTTCTTCTTTTGTTTGAATATTCTTTGGAGTGAATTCCGCTGTTGAGGAAATGAACGTTACCTTGCCTTCATAATCCTTATTTTGAAATGCATCGATATTGACAATCGCTTTCTGATTCAATTTGACTTTGGGAAGATTCGATTCTGACACATAGATTGTAATATCCATCGTTGAAAGATCCGAAACACGATAAAGCGCCATGCCAGTACTGGCAAGTTCTCCTTGTTCCACAAACCGTTTTGTTACAGTTCCACCAACCTGTGCAGTAACGACGCAATCATTTACTTTTTTCTGAAGAGATGCCATTTGCGCCTTCGTTTGATCGCGGCGGGCACGAGCTGCATCGATCTCTTCCTGTCGAGAACCATTTTTCATTTTTTCCCACATCTGCTGACTTACGGTGAACCGTGTCCGTGCATCATCTAATTGTTTCTCCGAGACACTCTTCGCACGATAAAGTTCTTCCATTCGCTTCAGGTCAGTTTCCGCGTTTTTGTAGTTTGCTTCGGATTGGATGACATCTTCTTCTCGCGCGCCTTTTATAGCAAGCCGAAATTGTGCTTCCGCCATCTCATATCCGCCTCGCGCTTGTTCCAGTTGATATACCCAATCTGTATTATCAATAATGAGGAGCGTGTCGCCACTTCGAACAACATCTCCTTCATCTGCAATAATACGTTTGACCTGGCCACCCGCCTGCGCGCTCAGAGTCACTTCTGTTGCTTCGATCGTCCCGGTTGCGGAGATGGTTTCTCCATCGTGCGAACTGCATCCGAGAAGAAAACCGGCACATAATATAACGGCTATAATATTTTTCATACGTTCCTCGGTGATTCATTTGATGATAGACTAATATTATTCAATTGAAATCTTTTACGTGCCTCATCTGTGAGAGCACCCTCATAAAGAATTCTAAAAATTCCCTTGAAAGCTTCCTCTGCAGAAAATGGCTGTTGAGAGAGTACCTGCGGATTCATGATGCCTTGAATTGTCGAATTTAAAACGAGAAAAAAAAGATCCGGATCCAAATCTTCACGAAAGGCCCCCTCCTTCTTTGCCTGTCTAAACATCTGTTGTAGTTTACTCAATACTCGTTCGCGACGGAATAGTTCAATCTCTTTCCACAGCATTGGTGCAAACCGTTGAATATCTGTCATGAATGGACGGGAGAACCTCCGCATCACCTTCCCTACAAACGTTATAAGTGTCGTGAGTTTTTCTTCAAGAGGTTTATCGGATGCAATGATTCCCTGTACTTCCCCCTCAACCTTCTTCATCATCGAATGAACAATAGCTTTCAACAGAACTTCTTTGCTGGGAAAGAACTTGTACACAGTTTTTTTGCTCATTCGAAGGTCGGATGCAATTTCATCCATCGTGACTTTATAGAGACCTGCGTCCATGAATCTGTCGGTAGCTGCCTCCATAATTCTTGTTTCATCACTGTTCTCTATCATAAGTCGTATATCCTCAAATGAAACTATAAAGGTATTTCAGGTTTCCTAACATTTATATATTGGTATGTTATAATAATATCAAGCATTTCGTCCATCTCAGAAGGAAACTATTATCGTTTCTTTCGTTTCCAATATACATTATTGATTCCCATTTGTCAAGATTTTTTATGGAATTTTGAGAAGGGGAGTATGAATCGAGAGCGTTTTAGTTAAGTTGTGTCAACCAAATATTGCGTAATTCGAATGGAACTCCTTTGAGCTGGATGCCTATCTTTTCGGCATGCGGCCGGCAATTGGTTATATGATTTTGACCAATGCCGTTCATCAAACACTCAATGGTGCTGTCACAACAAATGATACCGACGATGTTCCATTCGCCGACGGGCCTTTCGCTGTCAGGTTTCTGGCATTCAAGCAGAATCGTCTTGGTTTCAGGAACGGTGGATAGTGGTTCGTCGAATTTCGCACCAGCCATCAGAAGCAAGTCGCCAGCACGCGTGATCTTCGTCTGAATCTGAAAGCACAAAGGCCATGTATTTCGATCAATCGGCCCGGACGCAATGTGGATAAACACACCGCTGTTGCTATTTTTAACAGCGTCAAGCGGCCATCGGTACTCTAAGTGGAGTTTATAGTTATTATATGAATCGATAGTTGCAAGATAACCAATGGGATTGCCAGCGACAACAAGTACACTATCGGATTCAATTTTATAAACAGAGTCTATATTGGCAGCAGAATTGGTTACGAGTTCCCAACCTTTCACATCTTCGCCGTTCCAGATTTTTTATCGTTATGGATGATGATTGACTATAGACCGAGATTGAGATGAAAATGAGAATTTCTACTATGGAAAGCAAGTGCATCATAAAATTCCTTGAAATGTATCTTATAATGCGACTATAGCTCAAATTACTTTTTAAATAGTGTCTTAATGTGCACTGATCTTATTATTGTAAAATTGGAACTACTTTTTCCTGCATCGATAAGCCGGTAACAATCACTTCCAGATCTTTCGAGATATAGACATCAATCTCACTACGGATACCATACTTGTCGCGCAGATAAATTCCAGGTTCAAGAGAGAATGACGTCTGAGGGATAATGGTGCGTTCATCGCGAGTTTCAAGATTGTCCATGTTGGCACCATTGCCATGCACTTCCTCTCCTATGGAATGTCCTGTGCGATGTACAAAATATTCGCCATACCCATGCTGTGTGATATAATTGCGCGCAGCATCGTCTACTTCATACCCATGAATAATCGTTCCTGCTTTTAGAGATGAACGAACGAAATCCAACGCTGCATTACGTCCGCCCTTCACGATTTGGAATATCTTTTCAAATTCATCTGGAACTGTATCTCCAAGAAATCCCATCCACGTGATATCCGCGTACACCGACCGCTGCTTATCTTTCTTCGCCCAGAGATCCAATAGCACATAATCGCCTTTATGTAATGGAGAATGAATTTCCTTCGTCGGTTCGTAATGCGGATTTGCGCTATTTGCATTCACAGAACAATTCGGATCGCTCGATGTTACTAACCCGCGTTTCTTGAACTCCGATGACATAAACTGCTGAACATCATATTCTGTCATCGCAGTATTCGATTTTATATTCTTACGAATAAATCCAAATGTTTCTTCAACGATCTGATATAGATGCGCTGCACTCTCCATGTTGTCCTTCAATTGCTCATCGTCCCACCGGGCTTCAAAGTACTGGATAAGATTCGCCGAGGATACAATCTCAACTCCCGTACCTCGGACAAGTTCAACAGTACCTGCATCAACAGTTGAGACGTACGGAATCGCGCATCGAGGTGAATATTCCATCGCAATTTGTTTCGCACCTGAAAGAAGTTCCTTCAGTCCTCCTTCCAGCGAACGCCAGCTGAGATAGATGCTCTTACCGCCGGGGAGCGCATCCAGATTCCATTCTTCTATCCGATGAACTAATTTTTTAGGTGCACCGTGCGCTGGAATATAATAGAAATACCTTCGCGTGAACATAATATGTTTGGGAAGCGCAAGAAGGCGAGTCGCAAATATATTGGAATCGCGAAAATTGTAAAGAAGCCAGCCGTCTATACGTTCTGCCTGCAAAGCGTGTTGAATTTCGCGAATCAACTCGGAATAATCCTTCGATGGTATCATTGAATGTTCCTTTCAACTAAGAATATTTATTTCAATCAGCAGGAATGCTATAAATAAAAAATCCCGCCCCGATACGTCGGGACGGGATTAATGTACAATTCAGTCGGTCACTTTCCAACTTGTCCCACTGGAACTTGTTCCTCCGTCCCTGTAGGTGCTTCGGCAACTGTCACGGGTTTTCGTCTTCCATTCTGACGTTTCCTCAAGTACTTATGTTCCACCGGATGCTGTTCAATCGGTGCTTCTTCCACATCCGGATATGTATAGATTTCATATTTATAATTACGGAGAATAATATCCTTCCCATTTCTTCCCAGCACGTATTGTGGAAGCAGGGGTATTTTACCACCGCCGCCCGGTGCATCAATAACATAATATGGAATCGCAAGACCCGAGGTGTGGCCGCGCAGTTTATCCATAATCTCTAGACCGACACGCACAGGTGTTCTGAAGTGATTCGTGCCTTTTGTCAGATCGGCTTGGTAAATATAATATGGACGTACGCGCATTTTGAGCAGTTTGCGGTGCAATTCCAACATGACGTCTGGATCGTCATTTACGCCTTTCATCAGCACAGATTGATTGCCGACAGGGATTCCAACATCAGCCAGCATATTGCATGCACGTTCAGCCTCCGGTGTGCATTCCCAAGGATGATTAAAATGCGTATTAACATACAGCGGATGATACTTCTTTAACATTTTGCACAGTTTTGGAGTAATGCGCTGCGGCAGTACACACGGCATTTTTGTGCCAAGGCGGATAATCTCGACATGGGGAATTTCCCGCAAACCCGCCAGCACTCGTTCTAACGCATAGTCTGTCACCATCAATGGATCGCCGCCAGAGATAATCACGTCCCGTATCTCTGGATGAGCGCCAATATAATCCAATCCCCACTGAATATATTTTGCGTTGATCTTCGTCGAATCGCTCACTTTTCTTTTACGTGTGCAGAATCGACAGTACATAGAACACTGGCTGGTGATAAGAAATAATGCTCTATCAGGATATCGATGCGTAATACTCGGAACCGGACTATCGGCATCTTCATTCAGCGGATCTTCAGGAGCTTTCTCGTCCTGAAGCTCGATTGCATCTGGGATACATTGCCGCCAGATAGGATCGTTCGGATAACGAATCAAACTCAGGTAGTACGGATTGATTCGTATATGAAAGAATTTATCGAGTTTCTCCGCTGCCTCTTTATCAAATCCAAAGCGTTCAACTAAATCTTTTGCGCTGTCAACGCTTTGTCTCAGCATTTCTTGCCAAAGTTCCATAAATAATGCTCTTGCTCCTTAGAAGTATTTAGAATAGATGACGAGGTCGTCATCCTGTGCATAATAATCTTTGATCCGCGCCGCTTCTTTATATTGATGCCGAAGATAGAATCGTCGAGTTGGTTCGTACTTCGGTTGTGATGACGTTTCAACAACGAGCAATTTTCCGCCCATCGTTTTCACGTGCTCTTCACAATGTTCAAGTAATTCATGGCCAATTCGCTTTTTATGCATACTTGGATGTACGGCGATCCAATACAAGTCATACGTTCTTTGCGTCATCGGTGTAGGCCCTGCGCAATAATATCCCTGGATTGTACCGATTTCATCCACATAGGAAAAAAGAAAATAATCATTTTGCTCTTTGTCGTTTGCAGCAATATCCATCAGTTCCACTGCGACAGTAACTTCTTCTTCACGAAACACACCGGTTGCCCGCACAATTTCTGCGAGTGGTTTGATATCTTCTTTTTCAAACTTTCGAATCGGCATACCGTTAACGCCGCGACCGCTCAAGTGCGGTTTCTACTATTTTCACAATCATATCGTCAAAAGTCATTCCAGCCGTGCGGGCTGAACGGGCAAAACCAGCATCACATGAAATATCCGGATTGGGATTCACTTCTAAAACGTACGGTGTATTCGCAGCATCAAGCCGGATATCTACGCGTGCATAATCTCGAATTTCCATTAATTGATACGCACGCAATGCAACTTCCCGCACGCGTTGTTCTACACTTGGCTCAAGCTGTGCCGGGCATGTTCCAACAGTACCATCATATTCCGGCGAACCCTCAACCCATTTAGCATTATAGGTGACAATCTTAGGATAGCCAGACGGTAATTTTGAAAAATCAATTTCAGAAATCGGCAGCAATGTCGGCTGCTCGTTACCGATGATGGCAACATTCAATTCTCTTCCTTCAATATATTCCTCCACAAGCGCCGGTTCGTTGAAGGTTTTTAAAATATAGGCAATCTGCTTCTGAAGCGATTGAATATCATACACTACAGATGAATTCACAATACCAATGCTCGCATCTTCGTGAATTGGCTTGACAATAAATGGAAAGTGTAAACGTGCGTCATCGATATGGCAGGCTTCAACCTTCGCGGAAATGAGGTGCCGTGCGGTCGGTATTCCATGTGCCTGAAGAATTTCTTTCGTGCGGACCTTATTCAAACATGTCCCTAGTGCAAGCGTTGCGGCTCCTGTGTAGGGAATATTCATCAATTCATAAATGCCGGCAACGTGCATCTCGTGAAGCGATTCTCCCATCAGTGATTCGCATAAATTGAATATAATATCAGGTTTTTGCACTTCTATAAAATTAATAAGACGTTTGATGTTGCCATCAATATTAAAGAGAGAAGTACGATATCCTTTATGTTGAAGCGCTTTTTCAACTTGCTCACGCTCTTCGATTACGCCAACTTCCGACATATCAACTAAATAACTTGGCATCGTGCTAACTATTTCCGAATGAGTCGCAAGGGCACCCACCTGTCCTTCTGCAGATATGAACATCCGCCCTTTCTCTGTCGCAATAGTCGGCTCATTAAAAACAACTGCAATATGTGCCATTTTGATCATCATTTATTCAATTAACATAAGTTATATCGTTTAATCCCTGCATTTAACACGGCGTTAATCATCGTGTTGTAATCCATGCCTGCCGCTCTGGCAGCTTGTGGGAAGCACGAATGTTCTTCAGGATTTGGCAATATTCCAGGTAAAGGATTCAATTCCAGCACATTTGGACAACCCTGATCATCCAATCTTATGTCAATTCGACACCAGTCTCGACATCGTAATACTCGATAAGTATCACGGCATATATTCTCAATTTCTTTCTGAAGTTTCAAAGAAACCTTAGCCGGACATTCATGTACATCGATGGGATTCTCTATTGTATCCCAAATCCATTTCGCCTCATACGAATAAATAGGATTGACATCTTCAGGAAGCGAATCGAAGCGAATCTCTACAATTGGCAATACTCGAATGTCGGAGTCGTTACCAAGAATTGCCACTGTGAACTCGCGTCCTGTTAAGAATTTTTCTACCAACGCAGGTTCTTCATACTCCTCAATGACTCTCTTGATCTGACGATGGAGTTCTTCAGTGGTGCGAACAACGGATGCATTGTAAATTCCTTTACTCGATCCCTCATGTAAAGGTTTCACTATGCAAGGCAGAGAGATATTGAATTCCGATAATTGATGAAGAGTATTAACGACAACGAATGGTGGAGTTAGAATTTTGTAATAGGAGAGAATTTCCTTTGCTCTCGACTTATCGAGACAAATTCCAAGAGTGAGCGAATCAGAACCAGTATAGGGAATGCCCAGCATCTCGAGAATCGCTGGAATTTGTGCTTCACGCGATGGCCCCCGCAATCCTTCAGCAATATTGAAAACTATGTCAGGTTTCTTTTGAAGAAGTGCCAGGTAGGATTCCTCGTTTGCTTCGATGAGAGTAATATCATGATGCAATTCGAGTGCTGTCTTCACGGCGAGAATAGTTTCTTCCGTGTCCCATTCTGCGTATGTGTCAGCTTTCGTCTGATGAAGTTCTGTTTTTACTGCGACGGATTCTTTTCTTCCGGTGTATCTATCCGGATCACCATCGTCTTTCGAAACTTCATCTACACTTTCCTTCTTCACATTGTAGACGAGAGCTACGTTCAGTCGCTGTAGCAAGCGGTAAGATCAACCTTTCACTTGTTGAACTAATCAACTTTGCTGTTTCAATGAACAACAAATGTTGATACTAATATAATCCTTTCTATCTTGTTGTCAAGTTTTTTCACTCGTTTTACTGATAAAATCTTTGCAGCGCATGAGCATGACGAGAAGAGAATTTTTAAGATTTATGATTCTAGATTTTGGATTTAGGATTTTAGATATGAGATATACGAATAGAAGATTTAAAATAATATCTTGTCGATAGTTGTTTCTGCTTTCTGCTTTCTGTTTTCTGCTTTTCTGCTTTCTGCTTTTCTGCTTTCTGCTTTTCTGTTTCTGTCTTATCCTATTTTTCCCAACGCAAGAATATCTCTGAACTCATCTTCAAAATGTTTTCGAATACATTCGTTCGATTTCTTTCGAAGATGCGGATCATTCTTAATAAGATCGAATGCTTCTTTTCGTGCCTTGATGAGCAAGTCTGCATCATCAATAAGATTTGCAATGCGAAGCGCCGGCAATCCACTTTGCAGTGTACCAAAGAATTCCCCAGGCCCTCGTAATTTTAAATCCACCTCCGCTATTTTGAATCCATCAGTTGTCTGCACCATCGTCTCTAAACGTATGCGGGCGTGTTCCTTTTCCTCATGCAATTCCAGCGCCTCCATTCCTCTTGCGTGTGCATCGAACCAACTGTAGTTTGCTATAAGGATACAGTAGGATTGATCGGCTCCGCGGCCTACACGACCGCGGAGTTGATGCAATTGTGCCAGTCCAAACCTTTCTGCGTTTTCAATAATCATGACGGTTGCATTCGCAACATCAATACCGACTTCGATGACCGTTGTTGAAACAAGAATTTGAATTTCACCTGCTTTGAACTTTTGCATCACTTCATCTTTTATTTCCGGTTTCATTCTACCATGTAAGAGCCCGAGCCGATAGTTCGGAAAAATAGTATTTTGTAGAAGTTCACACTCTTTCGTAGCGGCTTTAAGATCTATTTTTTCCGATTCCTCGATAAGTGGAAAAACAATATATGCCTGCCTGCCGCGATCAATTTCCTCCTTGACGAATTGATAAACTTTATTTTTTTGAGATTCAGTCCGAATTGCGGTGCGAATAGGTTTGCGGTTTGAAGGCAGTTCGTCAATTTGAGATATTTCAAGATCGCCATATAATGTCATTGCAAGTGTGCGTGGAATGGGTGTCGCTGTCATCACCAGAACATCAGGATTGAGGCCCTTCCCGCGTAATGTTGCACGCTGCATGACACCGAATCGATGCTGTTCATCTACGATAACGAAACCAAGCTTTGCAAATTCGACTTTTTCCTCAACTAACGCATGTGTACCAACCACAATATTTGCTCTACCATTCCTGATATCTTCCAGAACATCGTCTCGTAATATTTTTCGCTGCCCGCCAATAAGTATGCGGACATTGACTGGTAAATTGGTGAGAAACGATTTAAGAGTCTGATAATGCTGTTCGGCAAGAATTTCTGTCGGCGCCATAAATGCAACCTGCAAACCATTCTCAACAGCGATGAGTGCAGTGCAAATCGCTACTATTGTTTTACCGCTTCCAACATCGCCCTGCATAAGCCGATTCATTGGGCATGGAGATTTTAAATCATCAACAATTTCTCGCAGTACTCGCTTCTGTGCACGTGTTAATTCAAACTGAAGAGACTCTACGAGCTGTCGTGCAAGTGTACTTTCTACATTATATGTCAATCCGCGTAATTGCTGCTGTGCCCCGCGTTTGCGTAAAGCTAACATCAATTGGAGAAAGAACAGTTCCTCAAACTTGAGCCGTCGCTGTGCTTTTTCTAATTCTTGAAAATTGTCTGGAAAATGAATGGAACGTATTGCTGATTGTCTATCGCAGAGAGATTGACGAAGTAAAATGTCAGGCGAAATCGTTTCCTCAATTGCAGCACCATGGTGATCCACTGCATTCCGAATAATACGCCGAAAGCCGCGGCTGTCGAGTCCTACTTTTTCAAGTTCAGCGCTGGAACGATACTTTGGAATGATACCACCGGTGTTGAATAATTTGCCCCAATCGGGCTCGTCATCTTCAACACGTTTCAATCTATCAAATTGCGGATGAATGAATTGTGGACGCCCAAGTTTATCAAGCGTAGGAAGAGAGGAAAGTGCAAGTACCTCACCGACCTCAAACGCATCTTTCAACCAATAGAATCCTTCAAACCAAACACACGTAAGAAATCCGCTTTCGTCTTTCACTGTAAGCATAAATATCAATTTGTTGCTGCGCCTCGTGCGCCTTGCTTCTTGTCGATACACTTCGGCGAAGATAGTTACAGCTTCGCCATGTTCGACATAGCGTTTCAAATCAGCTATACGCACAATTTGACTACGATCTAAATAACCACGCGGGAAATACAAGAAAATATCTTTGATGCTATGGATACCGAGATTCGCCAACGCCTCTGCGCGTTTCGGTCCAACACCTTTAATATATTGAAGAGGCAGCTGTGAATTTATAGTCATAGTAACAATTGTCTCCCCAGAGCATTCCTCTACTGCATTTGTTTAACATACTGAATGAAGATAGCCAAAGAGCGAATGAGATTCAAATTTAACAACATATAAAATGGACAATAGTACGCATTACTTTCTGTTTGCATTTGGCAAAGTGTCTTCCTAACTTAATCCTAGTTTTTCACTCTATTAAAGGGGATTTGCTATGAAGCTAAATTTCAAGCCCAGTGTGCCAGCAATATTCTGTTTCATTCTTTTGAGCTGCATTCAACTCACCAAAATCCAAGCTCAAGATAATTCCACTGTCAAAGAGCCACCCGTTCCTGTCTATGTCATCTCTCCTTATCACGAAGACAGTCTCAGTGCCGCGTATGAAGAATCTATAAAGGGCATTAACTCATCAAATATCAGTACTCTCAAGAAATTAGATACGCTTCAACAACATGTTCAGAAATCATCTGCAGAAAGTACTGTTCATTTCATTTGGCTTTATACACTCGTGGCACTGCTTGGTATTATGAACATCGTTCTTCTTTTTTCAGCATCTCGCATTAAAAAAGAAGTAGCACAATTGAAGCGTTTTGAACACCAAAAAATGCTTTTAACAGCTGAAGCTTCTGCAATGTCACAGCCAACCCCTAAACTTCTAGAAACGTCGTTCAAACAAGAGCCGACGAAACTGCTGGCACCAGCGCGAATTCGTAAACCGCGGACAGCGAAACCGCGCATCAAAAAAAAGAAATAGGTTTTAAACCCGTATTTTTTAGACGTAACCGAAACGGCGAATTATAGCACCCTAAAATTCGCCGTTTTGTTGTAAAAACCCTGCCATTTAGCAATATCTGATTATCGAGGAATTGATTGCTTTTTCCCAGTATTGTTGGGTAAAGGGCATCGGTATGAAAAGACTTGAAGAGAATCAGACAAAATAATCCAAGCGAAAACATGCGCTAAAAACTTCTAAAAAGTTCAAGTCCCCATTTCAGGAATACAATGCATTTGTAGAACTTACAAAGTTAAGGCTATAATATTCACACTACGAAGTTCAAACCTATCTCGTTTTCCCCTTATTTATCAGGCATTTCCTCACTTTTTCATTTTAAAAAGTAAGCTTTCTTCGACTGGCACGTTGAGTGAACTTCTTTAGTAGAAGTTCAACGAAAGGTAACTAAAATGAAGATGAGCAAAAGATACTATCAAATTCTAATAGGCCTGTTAATCTCAGTCTCCATAGCATACTCTGGTAACAAACTAACAGTAGTGCGGACTGCAACGAATGCTCTCGAAGTCCAGCTCGCCAATTCTGACGCGGTTGCTGGTGTGCAGTTCAGTATGCACACTTCGTCCGATGTTGTGTTAGGTGAACTCGAACATGGCACTCGTACTGCTGAATCGCACTGGATTGTTGCTTCTTATAAACCGAACGATTCTACTGTCAATGTCGTAATCTTAAGTTTAGAACAAAAAGCTTTTCCGATTGGTCAAGGCGCACTGGTAAGATTTCCTATTTCTTTGATCAATCCGTTAGATAAGAGTAATGCATCCTTAGCTAATGTTATGGTCACGAATAGTCAAGCTGATAGTCTTGGTGTAGCGATTAACAACTTGGAATGGAGTAACAACTCTACTCTCGCATCAAACAACGATTCGAAATCGACTCTGCTCGGTCAAAATTATCCTAATCCATTCAACCCATCTACACGAATTGCCTATCAATTACTTAAGGCAGCACAAGTGCAATTAAGTGTATATGACATTACAGGCCGCGAAGTGAATCGCCTTGTTGATCAATATCAACCAGTTGGTGATTATAGTGTAGAATGGAGCAGCAATGCAACAAGCGGACAGAAATTGTCATCAGGCGTCTATTTCGCCCGACTCATTGCAGACAACGAAAGTGCAACACGTAAGATGATTATGACAAAATAATTTTAACGTACGTCTCTACGCGATCGCGTTTGGTGGAAACGTGATCTATTGAGACATCAATGGCGCTCCTGAGGTTTCCCCTTACTTCAGGAGCGCAAGTTTTTTCTCAGCCATCTGTTTAAGACTTCCTTGAGGATATATCCGCAGCATTTTTTCGAAGGCCATTTTCGCATCTCGTTTTGCTCCCTTGCGTTCATAGCACTGACCAACCATAAAGTATGCGCCTTCTGCTTTTTCGGAATGAGCATATCCAAGTACTTTTGTGAACTCACTGAATGCTTGATTGCTTCTCTTCAAGTTGAAATAACATACGCCCATCCAAAAATGATAGCGGTCTGCTAGATTTGGTTCAATTTTCCGATCCAATAATTTCCTGAAGGCAGTTATCGCTTTTCCATACTGTTTGTTCTGATAGAGTCGGATCGCTTTCCCGTAATTTAATGAGGCACTGAGATGCTGAGACACAGGTTGACGCACTGGAACCTGCTGAACATGAGCCGCATCGGAATGATCGGCAAGATTTGAACGATATGCACTTTGATCCTGGGAAAGAAGTTTCAACTGTTCAATAACATCGTTAAGCCGTTGGTTCTGATCTCTCATCATTTCCACCAGCATTTCATTTGAAATGCGATCGCGAGTTGCAAGAAGATCACCAAGATTGTTTGAACTCTTTGAATTGTCGGCAATTTCTTTATCGGTCAATAGATTCAGTTTCTGAACTACATCATCTAATCGTTTATTCTGCTGTCGAAGCATCTCCATAAGTGAATCCGTTAAGCCATGATCAGTTCGTGTAACAAAGCGTTCAAGAACCATGACAGGAGCTCCTGAGTCCGGCTTCTGATATGCGATCTGACTCACCGGTTTAAAATAATAATCATCCTTTTGGGCTTCTTCTAATGTTAACGAACATGCAACGAATACAGTTGCCATAATAACCGCCAGCAACAACCGGAGAAGAATAGTAAATTGTTTCATGTGGATCACCCCTCAATACGTATTACCTTGCGATAACGAAATCCGTCTCCATTAAGATTTACTCTGTACCTGTTGACTCTTACTATTGTCTTTTACTGCCTTCACGAAACCGACGAACAATGGATGTGGAGCGACCGGACGAGATTTTAATTCAGGATGAAATTGGACTGCAACAAACCACGGATGATCCGGCAATTCAATAATCTCGACGAGATCGTTATTAATATACATACCGCTAAATATCATGCCATTATCCGCAAGTCTCTTCCTGAATTTATTGTTCACTTCAAATCTATGCCGGTGTCTCTCCGTTACCAATTCCTTCCGGTACGCGGCGTACGCGTTTGATCCTTTCTGAATTGTGCACGGATATGCACCAAGGCGCATCGTGCCGCCCAAGTTCCGCACCGACTTTTGTTCCAGCATCATATCGATGACGTTATGTTTCGTCTTTCGAAATTCAGTGCTGTTTGCATCCTTCATTCCGCATCTGTTTCGCGCAAATTCGATGACAGCGCACTGTAATCCAAGGCATATTCCAAAAAATGGAATTTTGTTCTCCCGTGCAAATCGGACAGCATCAATTTTTCCTTCAATGCCGCGGCTGCCAAATCCCCAAGGGACCAGCAACCCTGCAGCACCTTTTAAATATTTTTCAGCACCATAATCTTCTACATCTTCGGCTCGAATCCAATCAAGCTGAACTTCGACATCATTCTCTGCGCCTGCATGGACAAACGCTTCAGAGATGCTTTTATAGGCATCTTTTAGTTCAATATACTTTCCGCAAACGGCAATACGGACCTTGCCGGTGGGTTTTTTCACTTTATTTACGAACCGAAGCCACTGTTTTAAGTTAGGTTTATCGCATTTAATATTTAATTCCTCAATGACAATTCCAGGAAGATTTTCCTTCTCATACATAAGCGGAACTTCATAAATAGTTTGAACATCTCTTCCTTCAATGACAGAACGGGTTTCTACATTGCAGAACAAGGCAATCTTTTCTTTTAGTTCTTTCGATAACGGTTTCTCGGTGCGACAGATGAGGATATCCGGCTGCAATCCGATTTCGAGAAGCGTCTTCACACTATGCTGTGTGGGTTTGGTCTTTATTTCACCTGCTGCTTTAATATATGGTATCAGCGTTAAATGAATATTAATTGCGTTGCGCCGTCCGACATCGTGCTTGAACTGACGAATAGCTTCGAGGAAGGGTAATCCTTCAATATCACCGACAGTGCCGCCTACCTCTACAATAATGACGTCATATTTACCGGTCTTGGCAAGATTCCATAATCGTTTTTTGATCTCATCTGTGATATGTGGAATCACCTGAACAGTTGCACCGAGATAATCGCCGCGCCGTTCTCGTGAAATCACTTCAAAATATACCTGACCTGTCGTCGTATTGTTTTGACGAGTCATATTCTCGTTGAGAAACCGCTCATAATGGCCAAGATCTAAATCTGTTTCAGCGCCGTCTTCCGTTACGTACACTTCACCATGCTGAAATGGATTCATTGTTCCCGGATCAACATTGATGTACGGATCGAACTTCTGAATTGTCACGCGCAAACCACGCGCTTTGAGCAGCATCCCCAGTGAGGAAGCAGCGATTCCTTTGCCAAGCGATGAAACGACACCGCCTGTCACAAAAATAAACTTCACAGTGTTTCTAGCCATAAGTTTCTCATCTATGTACCCGACGATGTATGCTCTAATATCTCAACCACGCGAGCAACATCTTCCGGTGTGTCAATTGGAATGCTTTCGTACGTTGTTATACCTGCTTTTATTTTATACCCTGCTTCAAGAATACGCAGCTGTTCTAATTTTTCAGCCATCTCCAATTGAGAAACCGGCAGCTGCGCGTACTGCAACAAAAACTCACGCCGAAATATATACAATCCGATATGTTTATAAAATGTTTGATGTTCAAGCCATTGTCTCATGTCCGCTTCACCGCGCACATAAGGAACTATGGAACGAGAGAAGTACATAGCATACCCGCCATCACTCAGCACCACTTTTACTATATTCGGATTTAGTAATTCTCCTAGTAAAGAAATTTGTTTTACTAATGTTCCTACCGGTGCAGATGTGTCGTCAAGAAGAAGTTGAATTCCCTGATCGATCATCTCCGGCGCAATCAATGGTTCATCGCCTTGGATATTAACGAAGATATCACCTGCCACGTGCAATGCGACCGCAGCAACGCGATCACTTCCGCTTGCTATATCCGGTGATGTAAGCATCACATCACCGCCAAACTGCAGTACAGCTTCTTCGATGCGAACATCATCAGTCGCAATCACGACACGATCCAGAAGTCGGGATTTTTTTGCCTGCTCATATACCCGCTGCACCATTGGTTTGCCGCATAAATCCACCAACGGCTTTGCCGGCAGCCGGTGCGATGCATAGCGCGACGGAATAACTCCAACAACAATCGGTTTCGCGGGCATCAGGATTTCTCACCAATTACTTTTGGCACTTTGAAAAACTGTTCATTCTTTTCCGGGGCGTTCTTCAACGCGTCCTCAGTCGATACACCTGGCTTCACTTCATCCACACGGAATACGTTGCTGAGTTCTATAACATGCGAAAGCGGTTCAACATTGCTCGTATCCAGCGAGTTTAATTGTTCCATGTACTCTAAAATTTGGTTCATCTGGTGCGTGAATTTTTCTTTTTCTGCATCCGAGAATTCTAACTTCGCCAGCGTGGCTATATGTTCAACATCTTTTATCGTTACTGCCATACATCATCTCACGATTGATCAACATAATGTTTTTCGATTGCTTTATGTACTTGGTCCATCAATTCCAATTCATCGGTTTTGCTTTGAAGTCCGTCTGTGAGAATTGGTTTTTCTAGTACCACTGAAATATCTGCCTGCTTGACGATGAAAGATCCTTTCGGCATAATTCCGAATGTATTATTTATGGTCATCGGTACAACTGAAACTCCAGATTTCGCAGCCAGTGTGAACGCCCCGCGCTTGAACGGCTGTAGTTTGCCGTCACGTGTCCGGGTTCCTTCTGGAAACAAGATGACCGATTGACCGCTGCGAATAGTTTTCACTGCCCGTTCGATACTTGCCATTGCATCCCGTGGATTCGATCGATCAATCATAATAAAAGGCCCATAGCGTAACGCCCATCCCCAGATAGGTACCCACGTCAATTCTTTTTTAAAAACAATATTCGCTTTGCCATTCAAAGCCACCAAGACTGTTGGAATATCAGCCATACTTGCATGGTTCGATACGAAAATGTACGGCTGATGGAGATCAATATTTTCAAGTCCCTTCAGATGTACTTTAATACCAAAAGTCCACAGAATGCATTTTGACCATGTCCAGGGACACCAGCGAAAAAAATCTCCTTTCCTGTCAAATGGAATAGAACCAAATGCCAATAATGAAAGCAGTAATGAAACGGGAAATAGAAAAATTAATTTCGCAATTGTTAAAAACAACACAGGCTCCTTTCTTGAACAATATCCAAGAAAGCATATGCTTTACGCCGATGCCGGCGACAAATTAATTTTGGAGATGGTGCAGGGGACTCGTATTCCGTGGAACGCGGGGGGAGAAAATAAACTTGGACTTTCAGGTCTGAAGAACCTGTTTCGATTCGCTCCATGGACTCATGTTTATCTGGGTATTCATAATGAATTCATTACTAAAATAGGAAAGCCTTGCATGAAATGCAACGGCTGTATACGGATTTTCCAAGCCGAGACAGAAATCAGACAACCAACATTAGCACACTGAAAAAGCTGTTCACGGCACTATTTGTATAAAAGATATTTCTCCCGCTTCACCATAAACTGCGCTCGCATTTGGTCGATTCTATGAAGAATTTCTTCAACCGAAGTTCCATTCTGAAGCGCACGCCGAATATCATCTGTTCCAACAGCTTTATCAAACGAATTGATTCTCTCCGGCTTTGCACGATCAAAAATATTATTATCTGGAAAAAGATGAAGCAGCGCTTCAAGTATGGTAATCTGCACTTGAGTCATGTTCAATATCGACCGGTCGATAACGTGTATCTGCACGCCTTTGTACCGAAGTCCTGTCGTGTCTTTGTAGAATGGGATATAGGAAATTGGACGGAACTGGACACCAGGTAAATTAAAGCTGTTCAAATAACGGGCAAGAGCATAACCGTCAATCCAAGGAGCACCAACCAATTCAAACGGCAGCGTGTACCCGATCCCTTGATTTGCTGTGCCAAGTTCCCCCAAAAGGCCGGTAAGCACAGCAAAGATAGTCGTAAAAGAATGAGGAATATGCGGGGATGTCGGAACCCACGTTAAGCCGGTTTCATCCCACCACAGAGAGCGCTTCCATCCTTTCATCGTTACAACCGTGAGATCACATTTACTCGCCGCACCAGACGAGCCGCCGTTGTTGAGCCATTGTTCTCCGTTTATCATCTGTGCTAATTCGCCAGTGGTCATTCCATAGACATACGGAATTGGATACTCGCCGATAAATGATTTAAATTTTGGTTCTAACATCGGTCCTTCTACTCGTTCGCCTGTTAATGGATTCGGTCGATCCAGAACAACAAACTTAATTCCATTTTCCGCAGCGGCTTCCATCGCTAATCCCATCGTTGATATGTACGTATACGAACGTACACCAATATCCTGAATATCATATACAAGCACATCTATGCCTTGCAGCATTTCCTTTGTCGGCCTGCGCGTTTTTCCATAAAGCGAGTACACCGGTAATCCAGTTCTTGAATCAATGAAACCGTTGATTTCTTTTCCCGCGTCAGCATCACCTCGTACACCGTGCTCTGGACTGTAGAGCGCAACGAGCTTCACTCCGGGAGAGTTGAACAGCACATCAATCGTGCTTTTCAAATCTGACGTAACACCTGTAGCATTGGTAATAAGACCAACCTGTTTACCTTTCAGGATGTCAAAGCCGCGTTCACGCAGAACGTCAATTCCCGGCTTTACTTTTGGTTCCGCAGAAAATAGTTGTAACGTGAATAACAAAACGAGAAATGGTATTGAAGAATAATTATATTTCATTTTAAAATCTATTCAATGAGAGTTTGGATTTTTTGTTAGGAACACTATTTGGATAACAATATAGACAAGCAATGCTGCAATCCCTAACGAAAGTATCCAGCCGAGAACTGTTACCGGTGGATCGATAAGAAGAAAGAGTACGAACAGGAGCGCAGCAAGCATCGCACTTCTTTGAATTCGAGCAAGTGATTTAGTCGATTGGCTGTTCTGTTTTTTCCCCCTCGTTTGCTGATTCACATATTCTCGGGCGGCAGTTATTTTTGATGATTTTGTTTCATACGGCAGTGGCTTACCGTCAATCTGCCAGTTTTTTATCCAGCTCAGATCAGAATAGAACTTCATCAAACGAGCAAAGCTTTCGGCGTCCATGGCAAAGAACGTATCTGAATATTTCTGCATGACATCTGCGGCAGTTCTTCCAACAAGCATCTTCAGCAAATCCATCGACTTTTTTACCGCAGATTGAAATTCTATCGAAAGCTTTTCGAATCCCTGCGCTTCATAACCGATTTGATTCATCACGTCTTGCGTGCGTACCAAAAACTTTGTTTGAAAGATCAATTCTTCAAACTCGTTTGTCAATCCAGTCTGAATAGTAATTTGAAGTATTTCACCGACTTCTGAAGGATAGTTCAACTTTCTTTTACTGAACACCTCAAGGTCGGCTACAAATTCTGCAATATCGGGACGAATAGTCATTTATTTGTCATTCATAATTCGTTGATCATTGTTTCATCGCCCAAATCTTGAGAAGCTTTGTTAATTCTGTAATAGAATATTTTGATTCATCGTACTGTCCCGAGGCAATTCTTTGGCGGACGATTTCAAAGAGAATGACTGCCGTAGCAACAGAAACATTTAAACTCTGAATCATTCCGAACATGGGAATCTGGAGAATACCATCTGCTAACTGAGCCGCTTCCGACGACACTCCTTTGTGTTCATTCCCCACAACAATCGCTATTTTCTTTGTCATATTGATTTCGAACAATGACTGTGCCTTTTCTTCAAGATGCGTTGCATAAATCGTAAATCCTTCTTCGTGTAACTGTTTGTAACAATCTTTCACATTTTTGAATCGGCGCAGTTCAACCCATTTTTTAGCGCTCGCCGAGCTTTTTTTGCCGATGCCTGGAAAATCTGTATCTGTATAGATCAACTGTACTTCCATAACTCCAGCTGCATCGCATGAACGAAGTACAGCGCTGACATTGTGCGGGTCGTGAATATTTTCCATCACGACCGTCATATCCGGCTGACGATGCCGCAGTACTTGTTCTAAACGATTCAGACGACGTTCTGTTCTCATTATTTTTTTATCTCAGAGTTGGATTTCCACATCATATTTTTCATCAACATTGGATGTGCTTGTAATAATCCAACCGCCGCTACTACCAGCACTGCACCAAATAGTTGTATCATACTCAGCGATTCGCCAAGAATAAGAAACGCAGCAATAATTGCAATGACGGGTTCTAGAATACTGACTATTCCAGCGGTAGATGCATCTAATAACTTCAAACCCGATGCGAATGATATTTGTGGAATAAGAATTGATATAATGGCAAATATCCAGAACATTCCCCAGTCACTGTATGTATAATTCTTCGCAATAATATCCCAGGGCGGATTGATGCACAACCAAAAAATTGCAGAGAAGCCGAACATATACATGAGCATCGTCCAGACGGAATAACGCTTCAGCAGCTGCTTCGTCGCCACTACCTGATATGCAAACGTGAATGCCGACACCGGTCCGGTGATGATCGCCCAGCCTTTCAGGTTTATACTTTGCATCGAGCCGGCAGTTACCGCAAAGTAACAGCCGATCAGCCCAAGGACGAGTGAGATGAATGTAATGCGATCAAGCGTATCTTCCTTAATGACAAATACTGAATACAGCACAATCCAAACCGGCGCAGTGTATTGGACAAGGATTGCCGTCGCGACCGATGATTCCTTCGCGGTGAAATAGTAAGTATAATTTGTCAATGAAATACCTACGACACCTAAAATTCCAAGTTTCCATAAGTCTGTAAGATCAATTTTGAATACACTTCGATCCTTGAGAAGAAAATAGAAAAGTAAAAGTATGAAGGTCAGCGACGTACGCGTCTGTGCCATGATCAGTGTATCAAAGCGCGTTACAATGAGATATTTTCCGATCGGTGCCGAACTTCCCCAGAAAAGCACGGCAATCATCAAGAGAATAAATCCGCGGAGTGTGTGTGAGCGGTAAATGGCTGTTTTAGTTTTGGCTGCGTCCGAGGTCATCAGCAAGGGTTCTGTAAAAATCTGCCTGCTTCTGATCTCCATGCATTTGGTAGAGATACGATAATCTATGCAGAAGCGTTTTTTTGTCTTTTACAAGATTGATACCTAATTTTAAAAATTCCACAAGCCAATAAAGCGGCGGAATATTGAGTTCCGGATCATGACAATCGGCAGCATCAAGGTACGGCTGAACTTCTTCCGGCTTCGCCACCGCGGCCTTGCGATAGTACTGCATTGCTAACTCAAAGTTATCAGACAAGGAATATGTTGCCTCGAACACACTTGCTAACCACATATATGTTTCATAAGCAAGATTTGGAAATTCCTTCGCAAGTTTTTCGCCGAAGAGGCACAATTCATCGGGACAGAGTGCAGAATTCCAGAAAAGAAGCCGGTAAAGTTCTACATCTTGAATACCTTGCGTCAACGCATCTTCAAAAGCATCGAAGATCTCATTGAAATCTTTACCGTTTGTAAATTTGCTGCGTATTTCGTCTTTTGTAAATCGAGGCATCAAGTATGATGAATGATTGTATGAATGAAATTAACAAATGCTCCCTTGAAAGGCAAGGTATCTATGCGCATGTGTTATATTCAATCTTCACAACAATCCTGTACCGTCGGGGAGACGGCATACCTTATGCATTGATCAGAAGATAGATTCCAGTTAAAAACAACGTTTCGGAAGGATAATTTCTTCTTTGTCATCCCGTCCCGACTACCGAAAACATTCGGGATACGTGGGAATCCAAAATAACGCACTGCCCAAAATACGTTAAGGGTGAGATCACCTCGCCCCTGTTAGGGCTACGAATCCATGTAAAAGCTCATGCCTCACTTGAGTAGCATGAGTTTTTTCGTCTCGGTATACTCGCTGCGTTCCATTGCTGTGTGTGTAAGTACCGGCTGATAATTCTGCAGAAACGATGGTTGTTGTTTCTTGTCTCAAAAAATTAGATACTTTCAATAAGGCAAAAGGTCATACTGGAAGAATAAAAGAATTATTTATTGAGGATTGAAGAATGCTAAATCTACCCATCCTGTTCCGTATAAATCAATTTGTATTCTGAAGTCTTCCATCTTTTAAATAATATGTCCTATCGGCAACATTCAATGGAAAGTTACCATGTGTGGTGACTATGAGAGTGACTCCTTTTTTCTTTATTGGAGTCATTAGATAATCTATTATTTGCTTTGATGTCTCTTTATCGATTTCACCGGTGGGCTCGTCGGCAAGTATGAGGATCGGTTCATGGGCTAAAGCCCTTGCGATGGCGACTCGCTGCTGCTGCCCAATGCTGAGCTCTGAAGGCAGATGATCTTTCTCGTTTTCCAATCCAATATCTTCAAGTAACATTTTCACTTTCTTACACCGATATGATTTGGATAATCCTGTATGCAGGAGAGCGGCTTCAATATTTTCAAATGCCGTCCATGTCGGAATCAAATTAAAACTTTGAAAAATGATGCCTATCTTCTCACGCCGTATGAACGCTAATTGCTCATTCGTTTGGCTTTCTATAAGGCGCCTGGTAAATAAAATACTGCCAGAATTTGGACGAGAGAGCCCACCCAAGATTTCTATTAAAGTGGTTTTACCCGCACCGTTTTTGCCTTGAATGACCGCAATTTCACCTTGATGGACGATTAAATCAACTCCTTTCAAAACAGGCGTTGAACGGTTGTTGATTGTATAACTTTTTGTCAGATGATGGCACGTCAAAACAATATTAGATTGATCGATGTTCATGTTATAAATTATCCTGTGAACGGTTCTTGATCATAGACTTCTCAGTGCATCTGCAGGCTGCTGACGGGCAACCAGGAAAGCGGGAAGACTTCCTGCTATAATCCCTCCAACGAGTGAAAGAATAAAGCTGGCAATCGATATCCAAATGAGAATTGAATCATGGAATGAAATCATTTCTTCCCCTGATATTATAACAGGAACAAATAGCATGTACATAAGTGCAGTGAGACATCCGAATAATCCACCCAATGCAGCCTGTAAGAACGACTCTACTAAAAGTTGGGAAATTACATTTCGATTGCTCCAGCCAATTGACTTCAAAATACCGATCTCGCGTCTTCTTTCAATAATGGAAGTTAGTTGAGATTTCATCGACAGAATCAATGTAGCCGCTCCGATGATAATTATGAATGACCATACAGATGTTTCATTCAGTCCCATGACTTCCGCAGCCGGTTTATAACAACTATAACTGGAGAATGTAAGGGAAGGGAATAATGTTTTAATGGATTTTGATGCTGAATCCTGTACTTGGGCGTTTTTTGCTTCTACGAGTAAAACATTCGTTTGATTATGAATTGGGAATTTGTGTAAACGTTTATTGATTATTTTTTCAGCGTCGGCATATATCAAATAGATGTTTGCTTTTGCAGGACGGATACCGGCATTAACAATCCCTTTTACTGGATACAAAGCACCTGCGATTTCGATTCGATCGTTGACTTTAATATTTTTTAGAAGTGCATAAGATTCTTCAACTATAACGATGTTGGAATCCTTTACGGTCAGAAAACGCCCGGCAACGATATCACTTGGTGCACAACTCGTTGAGCCAACTGCTATTGTATCGTTTGGATTGAAACCTCCTATGGTAAATAGCTGATTGTCTTTTGGACTTCTCAATTGAAAAAGCAAGAATGGTGCAGCATCTTTCACAGAAGGAAGGTTTTTAACTTCATTAATGAAGCTTATGGGAATGAGATTCGTAGATATTCCGCTTGCAATAAAACCTTCGTTTTCTTTGAGTGATGTATCTTTTTTATACGGTGCGCACCCTGTGATGCAATCCGGCAAAAATGCAATAAAATGTGTCCCGGTATTATTTAATAAATGACCTGCTTTCTCTTTCGAATTGAAAAGATTGCTGCCCAGAACGATCATCATCGCCACTGCCAGTGTGTATCCGAAGATATTCGTTAACGTGCGTGTCTTTCTACGTCTCAATTCACGCCAAGCGCACGTAAATATATCATTCATAATTTTATTTGATTTATTTTATGAGTATCATTTTTTTTGTATCGTTAAAATTACCTGCTCGTAATTGGTATATATAAATTTCGCTCGTCAAATGACTCCCGTCAAAAAGTGCCTCGTACATTCCTGCATCCTGTCTCTGGGCGACAAGGGTAACGACTTCTTTTCCTAATAGATCAAACACTTTCAATGAGACAAATTCGTTGTGAGGAATTGAATATTGAATCTTTGAGATCGGATTGAAGGGATTAGGATAGTTTTGACCTAAATGGAAATCTAAAGGCCGAGATGCGCCCAAATGTTCAACCTTACTCGTCGTTGTGTAGATTATCGTTAACTTTGGCCGATTGGCGCTGGTTGACACATCGGATGAGCTGAATTCACAATCGCATTCTCCTGTTGTACCAATACAATGCCCATATACACCGTGATTTGTTGTAGTGTCCTTCATCCACTTTTGTACGAATTTTGTTATATCCACAGCATGCCATTGACCTGAAGAAGGCCAATTCGTTATCACAGAATCTTCGCCTGAATGATTGGGTATTGTAGTACATGTAACCTTAGTCTCTTCCCATTCTCCGGATATACGGTAGTATGCCATTTTACCGCTGATTGAACCATAAATAGTGTTACATTTTAACTCCATAATTGCATTGGAAACTGATATATTTTTTGGAAGCGACGAAAGATCCCACTGAATCAAAATACGATCGTAACATGCCCCATATTGTCCTTGATAAAGATTGGTTATTGGACCATTTGGATTATTGACGTTTGGCAGACAATCGCAGATGTAGGTATCTTTCCCCTCCGGTCCCGGTTGCAACGTAACTGTCTGTAAGTTTTGGGCATGCGCAAAACTGAAACAAGCTATCCAAGCTATAAACATAATAATTCCAGCAACAATAAGACTCTTGTTTTTCATATTGACTTCTCCTTGTAATTGAAAAAGACTCTTTGCTTTGAAGGAACATCCTGAAACCATTGATAATAATGCTATTGAAAATAGTCACTCAATGTTTTTCACGATTTAATTTGCAAATGCAAGATAATCTAGAAGGAACTATCTATCGTCCGAAATCCGGATTTCGGACATATTGGATGCACTACGAATAATTGGATGGTTCGTTGGTAGGGTTGTTCGATGAAGCTGAATAGTGACGTTTATATTCTTTTGGAGTCATACCGGTGTGCTTCTTAAACGCGGCATTAAAAACTGATTTGGAATTGAATCCCGCATCATATGCTAAGGCGAGTAATGTCAGATTCTGAGAGCCAGTGTCGAGCATCCGTTTCTTTATTTCTTCTATTCGATGAATATTGATAAAATCGTAGAAATTCTGATGTAGAGAAGAATGTATTGCTTGCGAAAGGTTTTTAACAGGAACATCCAATTTCTTAGAGAGATCTTCTACAGAAAGCGCGGGATCAAGATATGGTTTTTCACTTTGAATAAATGCAGATAGTTTCGTCACGATGCTGTTGCAATCGGATGGTTTCAATCGTGAAGCGGCATATTTTGGAAATACCTGTATTCCGGAAAAGCATATCGATTGTGCAAGCCCTTTATACGTTACAATTAAAGTAAATATTAGATTGATGAGGAGAGAAGAGATCAAGAGCCCGTTTGAAATAGACTGAGAGGATGCTTGAGAAATGCGGAGAATCCAATTTAAAAGGTCCATAAACCACATGGTACCAAATCCTACAAGCAGAAGATTGCACCAGAGGAGGTCGATTTTCTCGATGGATGAAAATAAATCCTTTAGACGTCTTCGATATTTTGTAAGCACGACTGCCGAAGCGATAAGATATGAAAATATCTGGATGTGCAGAACGATATGATGGCTCCAGAACTCGACATTTTTAACGGGCTGCTGAAGAAATTGGAACGTGCCGATTCGCAGAATATTTTTATCTAAAAAATATATAAACAGCGAATATATAACGAAGATGCAGAATGGTATTGTATGGAGAAGGTGAATAACTTTCAGTCGAAAATCTTTATAGCAAAGAGAGAGAATGTAGAGGTACAAAAAAGGCATGAGAAGGAGGTACGAAGAATTTCCGATGCTAAATAAGCCTATACACTTTTCCGGGGAAATCCAGCCGAAGCGGGAAAAAAGGAAGTGAGCGATCAGGAGTGCATTGGAAGCCATGAAGCCGGCTAAGAGCAGGTTGCTCAACCTCTTCCCTTTTTTGTAATTAAGGATGACGACTGTTAAAAACAGCAATTGGATGAGCGTAAAGAGAGAAATAAAATCTATCAGGTCAAGAGCCATGATAAGAATTTACATATTCTTTTAGATAAGGAAAATTAAAATTAGTGTACTCAGCTTTTAAAGCAGAATCAAGAAAGAAAAAGAATTACGGATGCACATCTAGCACAAAAGGGCATTGACAGCATCATAAACTGCATACTACCTCGTGAGTAATTTATATACTTGTTGAGCTTGCGAAATCCCGCTTTGTCCGTGGCTGACCAAAAAGAAAGAAAATGTCACCCCGAACTCCTGCCTGCCGAAGTGCATCGGCACGCAGGCAAGTGTTTCGGGGTCTAATTTTTTACAAAAACAGATGCTGAAACGAGTTCAGCATGACAACTCCGGACTTTTTGGTCAAACTCGAGACCGCGACAAAGTCGGGCGGGAACGCTTGCACGAATGAAATAGTAACACACTTCGTGTGTTTCAATCTCAGGCCTCCGGCTCTTTTTAAAGTTGCAAGATGATGTGCTCATACTGTTTAGACTTGAGCGGCAAGCCATTCGCAAAGGACCAAATGCGCCTTGCTGCTTGGATCTAAAAAATCCATGTGTCCTGCATCAGGCAACTCAACAAACTCGACACAGTCACCGAACGCTTGCGCAGCAGCAGCGTAACTTCGGGATAGGTCAATTGGCAGTGCTTCGTCTTTAACGCCGTGAATGATCAGCTGTCTTACACCAAGGGGCAGCAATTCAATTGGAGACGCGGCGGCATAGCGATCTGGATACTGACGAGGCGATCCGCCTAGAAATTCATTGACTGCACCTTTTCCTGCGTTGAGCTCGAACGTGCGTGCAAGATCGGTAATCGCTGCCAGACCAACTGCAGCAATAGGCTGGACGCGAACCAATGATGGGATATTTGAAGGTTTATTTCGTGCTGCGACCCATAATGCGAGGTGACCACCTGCAGAATGGCCAGCAACGATAACACGGTTCAAATCAAGTTCGATCCCATCAGTCACAAGTGTTGCAAGGTGATCTATCGCTGATGCAATGTCGTGAAGAGTACCAGGCCAACCGCCTCCGGGGGCGCCCGATCTTTGATATTCAATATTCCATACCGCATATCCCCGGGCTGCAAGGTCTTTCGCTATGGCAGAGAACTCATCGCGTCCGTACGGCATCCTCCAAAAACCACCGTGAATCAGGCACAGAACTGGAGGTCGCGATACTTGGGGTAAGTACAAATCGCCCTCTTGGCTATCCTGCGATCCATAACAATATGTATGAATTGAGTATGGCTGAGATGTCTTCTGCAAGTGTACGGATTCCTAATTGGTTATCAACCGCCTAACAGCCGACGGGCTCATACTATAATCTCGCTGTGAACATAATGGCTTTCTCAGAACGAGACCGCAACAAAGGTGAACGGGGAGCGCTTGGATATGGCGACACGTGAACAAAGTTAGATCTTGTGCCCTCTTAAAAGCTGAATATGTCGAACTCTATTCCAATCGCAACACTAATGGTGTAGTTTAGATATATGGATTTCTTGTCATACCATGCTTTAGTGAATGGACGAGGAGATATTCCATTCGGCTCGGCAGCATACCCGATCACCGTACCACCAGGCCATCCATGCAATTGCACTTCGCTGTGAATGACGCTGAAGTTCGTACTGAGCCCAATACCCGGCAACCAAAAGCTTCTGTCAAATGTGTATCTATGCCGCAACGAGCTATCATTAATGTAAGAACTTCTTTTCAAGCTTATGATTCCGGAAAGTTTTGCCGAACCGTGCTCCCAGAACAGGTAGCGACAGGAGAATTCAAGGTCACTACCTGACGCAGCTACAGGTTCTCTAATTTGGGAGCCATGGAGGCTGACGAAAAAGGATGTCCGTAGTTGATCCATTCGAATTCCAAGTGATAATCGAAAAAGAGCATTTGATTGAAACGCATCGTTGAAGACATTTGGACTCGATTCTGGCATTACAAAGTTTATAACCGTTTTCGGGCCTTCGGTTGTGCCTGTTGTATATGGAGTGAAGAATGTAAGTCCAATAACAAGATGATTTTTGTTCTCTTGGCGAGCAAGTGAAGTGCTGGAAAAAATCAATATTACGAATATGAAAAATGGAAAAACTTTTTTCATGTTGGCAAGAAGTTAAAAATCAAGTCTATGTTCTAATATGCGACCAAACCGATGGGCTCTCGATAAATCGGAATGCGGCACCCTGCCTTCGTGCCCGCCTTCTGCTAGCGTGCGGCGGACAGGCATGAATTTTGCAGTGAGCCTGATTGATAAATATTGTATCTCTATATAAGAAGTTGTTTCACGCTTCGCGTGAATCATTCTCAGGCCTCCGGCTGTCAGTGAGCGCATTTTAGAAATCCCGCGCTCTTTTTGCTGGGAATGCCTGGTTAGGCGGTTGCCTATTTATTATTGATTTGTAAATATACTTTAGTATTTTCATCTCCTACAATTATTAAGTCTAAAAGATTATCATGATTTAAATTACTAACAGCAACTTTATTTCCTCCGCTGCCGATGTCTATTTTGGAATTGTAGAAATGTCCGCCTTTATCGTTCAGAAAAATCTGATTTGGTTGGTTTGGACCATTTACCACAACGAGATCAAGGTATTGATCCTTGTTAAAATCACCGACTGCAACACCATAACCGTCATAGTCGCCAATACTTTGTGATTTGGAGAAATTACCTTTTCCGTCGTTTATCCATACTTCGTTACCTTTCGGTTTCTTACCCCAAGCTCCTTTTACAATAATAATGTCCTTATCTCCATCATTATCAATATCACAAACTGCTAAATCAATATTCTCTCCAACACCAATGTTTTGTCTGCTCTCTAAAAAATGACCTCTTCCGTTATTAAGCCATATTCTATTTGTATCGCCGTTGAGAACGATAGCATCTAAGAAACTATCGCCATTCACATCTGCTAACTTTACACGTCTTGCAGCATCCGATCTGCCTAACTTTTGACCGCTATTGGTAAAGTTACCTTTCCCGTCATTAAACCATACTTCATCTTCACCACCCTTACCGTTACTATAAGGATGATTTGCAAAAAAAATATCCAGAGCTCCATCGCCATTCAAATCTCCCAAAACAGCGCAGCTACTATTGGCTTTGCCAAATTTGTTTGCAGAACAAGTAAATTGGCCATAACCATTATTGATCCATAGACGGCTTGAATCCCCATTGTTCCAATCGCCGTTGGCAATAAACAAGTCAATAAATCCGCTTCCAGTAACATCTCCGTATGCCACACTCCATGATTTTGCTTCTCCAAAATCCTGTTTCGAATCAGCATAATGACCGGTTCCATCATTGATCCATAATTTGGATGGTAAGGGCTTATTCGATTTCCCGTTGGCGATAAACACGTCGACATTTCCATCATTATTGAAATCCACTAAAACAATATCATTACCTGCAGTATTAGGAATGGTTTGAGCCAGAACAAATTTAATAGAGTCTTGTGCGATTAGTCGAAAAGAAATAATAATAGCTATAAGAAAAACAATTACCTTTTGACTCATGTTATGCTACCTATGTTAGATTAAATTCGATGATTTCTGTATTATGACAGCCAATCAATATTTCCTGCAACCGCCTAACGGATGGCGGCTAAGTCCGACCCGATATTACATATCGGGACGCGATCGCGATCCCGCTTGGCGGGATCGGACTGCGGCACCCTACCTGCGTGCCGTAGGCACTTCCGCTTGCACTTCGTTTCAGCGGACAAGCCGGCAGGCAGGTGATGACTTTTGCGCCAGAGGCGCATGCGCCTTTGGCGCACAAAATATACAAAACGAACCAAGTTCATTCACTTCACTTTCAATTAAACACAAAACCTCTACCAGCCATGCGTAAAGTACTCACCCTCATTCCGCTTGCCCCGACGAAGTCGGGGTCAGCTTGAGCCGCTGGTTATACCGCTTGCATTTACTTTTAACTATTAGTTGACTGCCACCTTATCCTACATTGCGTGTGAACTGTATTATTGGCACTAGAATTTTATTGTTTTCTTTGTTTAAATAACCCAGCCCCAAAATTGTATCCAAGTGTATTTGGAATAATATGCAAATGATCAATTGGCAACGGTTCCCATATCTTATTGATCAACCTGAGTGATATATTACCTTCTTTAATAACATTATTCTCATTCATCGGAAATGTTACCGGATTTTCTCCGTCTGACGTATATATTTGATTGTTTACTACTACACAACTATCTAATGAGTATACAAATGAATTATTTATGCCTTTAGACCAAAAAATCTTACAATTTGAAGCTATATTATTCTTAAAAATAAAATCTTTATCTTGAGAATATGTGAAAATAGCGCTTCCAGTTGCACCATATATTATACAGTTTGTCATACTATTCCCGGTTTTAATACCATTTCCTGAATCGTGCCAATATACAACTGAATTATTTGCGTTATAAAAGATACAGTGATCAACTTTAACTGAATCTCCATGTGCAATAATACTTGCCTGAATTACAGAAATTTGTAAATTACCTAAAAACATACATTGCTCAACTACCAGATCTGTTTTTGCTTTATTAAACCGGGTAATCGGATAAAAGAATTTATTGTAACTATAACCAAGAAATTTTAATCCCCTTATCGTAACATGACTTTCATTAACATAAAAACTGGTAATCCAAATATCTTGCAGAAAAGCATCATCTGACATTATCTCTCCTGTTTTGGATTTACTTATGATCACCGGCATTTTATCAGGTGTCCATGTTGAAACGTCAGGAAGAATGTTTGCTTCAATTACTATCCTCTTATTAGTCATTGGTTTTTTTGTAGCAACTTCTATATGTTTATCTAAGACATAGATGCCCGGATTTATTTTCATAATATAGATATCATTATCCATGCTGTTAATTATTGCCATAGCTTTATTTATAGAATAAACCGGAGTCTTTTCAGTACCCGTGTTATTATCATTTCCTATATTACAATCAACATAAACTGCCTGTGCGTGAATTGTCAAATAGAAAACAAAAGTCAATAGATTTATTATTAATGGTTTTTTCATAAAATTACCTTTTTAGCTTTTATTAACATTATTTTGAATTTGTATATATAATTTTTACCACCAACTTCTAAAAGCGCAAGCGGTATAACGGATTGCGGCTAAGCTGCCGCGTGACCAACTTTAATTAACCACAAAACGAAAAGAGTTCATGCTGATGACCAAATATAATTTACTCAACCAACGAGGTACTAAAATGTTAATAATAAAAACATAAACCCACCACTCGCAATGCTTAACGTACTAGCCCGCCGACCAATTTCCTATAACTAACGGCGGGCGACGCTCATCCGGTCAGCTTGAGCCGCTGGTTAGGCGGCATGTATTTCCATTCTAAAAGATTTTTTCTTTCTGAAAGAGTTTTAACCGCGTCGAGTCATCTATGCTGTTAAGAAACTCCTTCAATTGAACCGTGTCACCTTGTTGGCTTAACAGTTCTCTCTTGAAATGGTAACCTTGAATGTTTGATGGATCAATTGCAATGGCATTGTTAAGATCTGCCAATGATGCGTTAGGATCAGTTCGGTGCAACATTCGGTCCAACGCTCTGCCTATGTGTGCAATCGCCAGAGACTTCGCAGTCAATTCTATGTACTTTGATAAATCTGCCTCCAGGGGCACCGGATTGGATGTTTTGTTAGCTATAAGGGCTCTTTCAAGGTGTGCCTGAGCATTGTTAGAATCAAGCTCAATCGCATAATTGAAATTGCTAAGCGCTTGATCGTATTTGTGGTCTATCACATTAGTCCGGCCAGCTTGGAGAAAATCATCACTACTGCGCGAACATCCCGAAGCAATTATAACAGCGAGCACAAAGAATAATTGAGAAATAATGATTTTGAATTTCATGATAACCTCTTGTGGTGATAGATTAAAATGATTAATAAAATGCCGCCTAACTACTGATTAGATAGACTTTGTCTATCTTTTGCGCTTATGGGAATCAATCCCTTCGGGATAAACAGAAAACATAGATTCCACCTTTCAGTTCATTCATGTCATTTATATTTGGAAAATTCTTACGACGGCAAATCTTCACACGCTACTCCCCGTGCGCAGATTATAGGAGAACTGGTTGTAATCTACAAAAGTGACTTGAGAATTACAAACTTCATGGAGAGAACGGAATATTCGAGCAGGTTTGTACCCGCATGCATGCCAAACATTAAAAATTGTCACTTCGCTTGTAAATGTATATGCCAACCTTTCAACAAATTCCGATGCATACACATAACCAATGACTCTTGAATCAGAATCAGCAACATACCAGGGATGAGCGAATTTATGTCTAAAGAGGAGGATTGTTATAGATTTTGAGAATGGTTACACTTATTCCGCCGAGTGAAATAAGCATATTAATAACTGATGTTATGCACAATAGATATGACACTTAATAAAGTAATATTGTCATGCCCGTCCCGATTGATTATATCAATCGGGATAGTCGGGCATCTTATGTAAGATTCCCGTCCGACTTTGTCGAGATCTCGTTTCGATTTACTAATCGAAACGGACTTAAAATCCGCGGGAATGACAATCCTTTTTTTTATGGTTGCGTAACACCAATTAATAAGAACACAAAATGTAGGGATCGATCACTTCATCAGCATCAGCTTCTTTACTAAATAATTTTTACCCGTATCCAAACGATAGAAATAGATGCCGGATGAAAGGTTTGATGCATTGAATGTGACTTGATGTACTACTCCTGCTTTGAGTTCTCCATCCACCAGCGTCGCCGCTTCTTTTCCGAGTACATCAAATATTTTCAAGGACACTTTGCTGTCTTCCGCGAGTGTAAATTCAATCGTCGTTATCGGGTTAAACGGATTGGGATAATTTTGTTTTAAATTAAATGAATGAACCGACATGAGGTCAGCCAGTTCGTCCACTGATGTTGTAGCTTCGGGTGCTCCGTCTTTAATCCACTGAATAATTGTTTGTAAATCACTTGCCGCCATCACCGGACCACCCAACGGCATTTGTGAGCCAAAACCGGCGATGCCTTTGATCTTCTTTACAAGCACACTATTCGTATCACCGGCTACAACGACGGGTGTGTGAGTTCCTGTCGTAAAAAGACTTGCATAGGGACTAACAAAGAGTCCTCCATTGCCTCCATGACAGTTTGTACAGCCATACTTATCGAACAACGGTTTTACGTCGCTTGTGTACGAAATGGTTTGTCCCAACGAATATTGCACTGCTAACAGAAGCATGAAAACACCGGTGAGTAAATTTTTCATATATTTCTCCTTTGTTGATAGACTCCGAATATATTTAGTGTGATATTGTAAAAATGAATTTCCATGCCTTCAAATTCCTCTCCATCCCAATCACATACCCAAACAACTACATGAACACCGTTACAATACGAATGATGCTTTCAATGCAAACTGCAATTCGTCCTTGACCGGAACCATCAACAAGGAAGGCCGTTCGACTTGAAAAGCAGTGAGGCTTATTGCAAATCCTCCTTGTACTTCGAGTTTATTCTGCGACCATTTTGTTACTCCCAAGAGGACAACATCTTTCGTAATACCATGGAATGTGAGCTGACCTGCAACGGTAAGGCTGTCACCTCGCTGTATAATCGATGTACTAGAGAATGTAGCATTTGGATACGTGATAGCATCGATAACTTCCATGGCGTGTGAATCCCGGTTTGAATTACCACTATCGAACGTGGTGACATCCACCTGAGCCGAAACGGATTTTATTTCTTTCTTCAATGCATCGATTTCAATCCGATATATCACATCTTTACTGACAGCTTCTATGGTATGCAGTAGATGAGAGAGATGATACGTGACCGAAGATTCGTCTTTGATAACCTCCGCCCATTTGGGTTGTGCGTGTGCACCAATGTAAATTCCAAATGATAAAAATATTATCATAGAAAGTTTTGACATACGTGTTCCTCGCTAAAAAGTAATAACGATCAGAGACGCGGCAAGTGCCGCAGTTGTGATGTAGGCAGATACCTGATGAAAATGGGCTTTCTGGGAAGTTGTCGCATTTCTACCGATAGAAGCTCCAAGAATTGGAGTTAACACCATTCCAGCAAAATGTACCCATGCCAATGTTTTATGAATTGTGGTTGTGCTCATTTCGTTGCGACGAATCATGGGAGGTGGCGAGAGCACGGCGAGTAAACCGGTTGCGGAATATGAAATAATTGTTGCAGTGACAGCATACTGATGGTTTCTGCGATATCCATAATTTCCATCGATGAGCTTCTGTCCAAAATACGCTGCTGTGATCATCGATCCCAATGTTACAAATCCACCGATTTGATGAGCAACAAGCATTGTACGGCGAAGTGCGAGTTCGCTTTTTCGCGATTCAGGCGTCAAAGGTGCAGCCAGGCCAGCGCTGCGAAAAAACCCATTCTCGCCCCATAATCCCTTTTCCATAAAGCTCATATTATCCGGTAAGAGTTTGCGCTTCGGTATTTGCGGGAGAGAATCAGTTTGTAGTTCTAATGGACCACCATAGAGCAGTTGATCTTTCAAGTCAGGCAGGTATGTGTACTCCTGAGCTTGCAACACCTGGATACTGAACAAAGCAACAACGATAGAAAGGACGATGTGTTTCATTTTTTCCCCAATGAAATGATGAAATCAGATTATTGATGCAACTTTACTAATGAAAATCATTCTCTCCATCGGATGAACCTAGGAAAATACTCTTAATGATGTTGCATCAAGAAGAGATGTTTTATAAGTCACCAACGGACTGCCTGCCGGTCCATTAATGACAGAACCGTCTGTCGCAAAATTGGAGCCATGATTTGGGCAATGGAATCTATTTGCTCCAATCTCGTATGCAACAGTGCCTCCTTGATGTGTGCAAACGGAACTGAGCGCCACATATGATCCATCTGAAATCCGCGCCACGATGATATTATCTTTATAAATATATCCGCCATTTGTTTTCAAAGCACTATTTGCTGGATCCGCCAGATTCAGAGTAAAGTCGAGATTTGTCGGTGGGCTTGTAGGATTATCGAGAGGCTTACAAGCAGCGAGGCAAGAAGTGCATATTGCTGCTACCGCGCCAATTCCTACTGTTGTCAAGAATTCTTTTCTATCCATTACTACCTCCTGTGAGAATATGAATGAAAGAATCAACACTCTCTTTAACAATACATTCCGAGTGCGTAATAGAATGAACACTGCTGCAAACTTAAAGTATTAAACAAAGGAGTGCCTTTTATCGTTCCCCCGATGTGTTGCCTGTCAACGTTTCCTGTATCGGCATTGACCTTCACTTTCCTCTTTTCGTCTCCTTCTCCTTCTTTTTCTCTAACTTTGTGCAATCTTTATATGCTAGAAGATAGTCATGTTAGAATATTCCATTCATACTCCTCAACCTGAAATAAATCTCGCGAAAATGTATAGTATAGACAGGATTTTTGCATATTATCTTTTTTTAAAATTATTCATAGTATCTTGCTTTTAACCGATGTTTTTATCTTATTTAACCCGTAAGATTTTAGTCACCATCTCATCAATTTATTAAGGAGATTTTTTATGAGACGTATTATCACTATTTTCTTTTTGCTGATATGCGCGTTTGTGGTTTTCACTATACACGCATCGGCACAAGTATTGATTGAAGATTTTACCGGAACAGTCGGAACTGCCCTGACAAGTGCGGGGTGGACACAAAGCGGAGCAACAACGACATTACCTTTGAAGATTGTATCAGCCCCTGATGTCACATTCACAGGTTATGTGAGTTCCGGGGTTGGTGATGCAGTCTTGATTGACACAACCGGACAAGATGACTACAAGAATTTTTCACCCGACAGCATAGGTTCAGTTTATCTATCATTCATGTTTAACGTTACGAAGGCGGCGACAGGTGACTATTTTGTAGCATTATCTTCATCTTTAGCACAGACGAACTATTACGCAAGGACGTTCATAAAGTCAAGCGGTGCAGGATTTGTCGTAGGCGTAAGCAAAAGTAACGAGACTGCGACATATGGCACAACAGTATTTTCGCTCAATACGACTTATCTCGCAGTGATTAAGTACACGTTTGTTGCCGCAGATTCTGATTTCATCAGCGTTATGATTTTACCGTCCGGTACCGACATCACAACTGAACCATCGACTGCAGAAATCAATGCATATCAGGATAAAACAAAAAGTGACACGAAAAATTTGGGATATATTACGCTTCGCCAAGGCGGCGTGGCAAGCGCTCCGAGACTCTTCATTGATGGCATTCGTATAGGCACGTCCTGGGCAAACAGTGTGAATGGAGTTCTGGAACCAAAAGTTGTAATTGCTCCAGCGAGTATTGATTTCGGAAAAAAGGATGTTGGAGTAAGCACAACCGATACAATCACCGTACAAAACAACAGTGTTTATGGTACACTTGATATCACATCGGTTTCTTCGAGTGATGTTGTATTTGTTATTACGCCAACCGCTGCTACAATTTTACCCAAGGCTTCGCAAAAATTTGCGTTGACATATACACCGGCGAGTGCAGTGCCAAGTTCTGCAAATATTGTGTTCGTCAGCAATGACCCAACTTCTCCCAATACGGTAGCGGTGTCTGGTTCGGGTACACAAGCCGGTTTTTCAATGACGCCTAAGAGTCTCAACTTCGGAAACATTTTTAAAGACTCCACTAAAACGGATTCTATTGCCATTGCAAATGCCAGTGAGACTGCGCATCTTGTCATCGACTCGGTGAGATCAAACAATACTCTTTTCACCATCACGCCGACCAGTGCCGATATTGATACTTCATCCACAACGAAATTCGCAGTGACATTTAATCCAATAGCCAAAGGAGCGGAAACAGGAAAAATTGTTTTCTATCATAATGCTCCATCAAAACAAGATACTTTAACCGTCGAAGGAAATGGTATTCTCAAGGAACCGCTCTTCTCAGTTACACCGACGGCAATGAATCTTGGCCTTTTGGTTCTTGGACAATCAAAAACGGATAGTTTAGTAGTTACGAATATTGGCTATGATTCTCTTATTATTTCAAATGTTGCTCTATCAAACCCGGCAGACACGGCGTATACCATTACACCGACAACGGCGAGGTTGGATATTAATGCATCGCAGAAATTTTTCATCACCTTTAAACCAACTGTGAACGGATCAATACCGTCTTCCTTCGTTTTTTTCAGCAATGTGTCTGAAGTTGCAGATACAGTGAAGGTAGTCGGAATTGGTACCTCTTCTGTATCAATCGCCGAAGCAAGAAAAGATCTTAATGGCGACTATATTGCCGATCATGTTGCCACCGGCGATACGTTAGTGTGTGTAGGCATCATCACAACTCCCAATATGGGAGCCTCTGCCGGCCAGACTTCCTATTTTATTCAGGATTCGACAGGAGGTATCGATGTATTTGCCTATGGATTATCAGCAACAACCTACGCGATTGGTGATTCTGTCAGAGTCATCGGAATAGTGAAGCAGTACAAGGGCTTGGTTGAGCTTTCTCTACTCGTACTAGACGATGCTCATTTCACAATACTGAAGCATAATGCCATTGTCCCTGCTCCGAAACGATTGTCGCTTCATCAATTTGTAACGAATGCCGAGAATTATGAAGGACAGTTGATTGAACTTGATGATCTTTCCAAGGCAAGCGGTACATGGCCTGCCGCACCTTCGAATGTGAGTATATACGTTATGAATGCAAGTAAAGCGGACACTATGCAAATGTTCCTTGATCTTGACGCGAACATTACTATGGCAGAGCCAATCTACCCGATTAATGTTGTCGGTTTTGTGAGTCAATACTCATCAAGCACACCACCGAACAATGGCTATGAAATCTGTCCGCGCGATACAAACGACATTACAAAGACACCTCCTCCGCCAATTATTGTCGTAGATGGAATAAAGGACGATTTCTATAATACTTTGACTGGTCCTTCTAACGGGTACCTCCAGATTAGATCAAGTGCCTACAATGCAAACGGTGCGCCGAGGAACGATGCTGATCTATCAGCGAAGGTTTGGACAGCATGGGATACAACATGGTTCTATCTGTATGCAGAAGTGAAAGATGATACACTCTCCGGCAATTCCCCAAACATATGGGAAGAAGATGAAATGGAAATGACGTTCGATCCTCAAGCAAAAGATAGTGTCAGAAATTCGTGTTGGCAGGCCCGTTTTACCGCATTAGGCAAGGCAACTCCTGGCGTAATTCAAGCGGATAGTTTGAATATTATTACAGATTCGACATCAAAGCAATGGGTTCGAACAATCATCCCTGGTGGTTACGCATTTGAGCTTGCAATGAAATGGTCAGCCATTGGCGCCACTGAAAAGGTCTCTGTTGCAAAAGACAGTGTTTTCGGTATGTCGATCTGTATTCATGACAACGATGGCCACGCGCGTCGTGAGGCAACCATTGAATGGGCTGCAGTTATGGCGGATGCAGTGTACCAAACGCCGAAGTACCTCGGCACGGTCAAGTTTTTAGCAGATAATAAACTACAATTTATTGCAACAAATAATATGACTCCGTGGAGAACCAACCCGATTAAGTACGACGGCACCGATGCACCTATGTCGGTTGAGAGAATGGATGCTGTGATTCCGACAGAGTTCAGTTTGAGTCAGAACTATCCGAATCCATTCAACCCGTCTACAACAATTGAATATGCGCTGCCGCATCGCAGCATTGTGACCGTAAAGATTTATTCGATTCTAGGTCAGGAAATTGCCACGTTGATCAACGGCGAGCAGAGTGCAGGGCATTACCAAACCATCTGGAACGCTTCGAATATGGCCAGTGGAATGTATCTCTTGCGTATTTCGGCCCAACCAATCGATGGTGACAAAACATCCTTCATGCAGGTACGGAAGATGTCATTAATGAAATGATGCCGTTATACTTGCACTTTCTTCCCGATATGATGCATGCCGGGAATGAAGGGTAGTTATTTTAGAAGGGACGTTCAGGTGAGCGTCCCTTTTTTTTTCCAACCATTCCCTCCTCCTTCCTTTTCTGCAACTTTGTGTTATATTTATGTGTTAGAACAAAGGAATGTCAGAATACTCTATGAATATTCTTCAGTCTGAAATGAACCCTATAAAATCGAAAATACGTAGGCAAAATGACCTTCTCGGTCTCTCAACAGAAATTCTCCTCAAGTGGTACGACGAGATGCTTCTCATTCGCCGCTTCGAGGAGAAGTGCGCTCAATTGTATGGTATGGGCAAGATTGGCGGTTTTTGCCATCTCTACAATGGACAGGAAGCAATTGCAACAGGTTCCATTGGTGCGATTAATTCAGACGATTACGTCATTACCGCCTATCGCGATCACGGATTAGCGATTTCCAAGGGGCTCGACCCACGTCGCATTCTTGCAGAACTTCTCGGCAAGAGCACCGGCACAACTAAAGGAAAAGGCGGTTCGATGCATTTGTTCAGCCGCGAAAAGAATTTTCTTGGCGGACACGCCATCGTTGGCGGTCACATTCCGTTAGCAGCGGGCGCTGCGTTTGCAAGTAAGTATCGTGATGAAAAACGTGTTTGCTTGTGCTTTATGGGAGATGGTGCAACGAACATTGGCGAGTTTCACGAAGCTCTCAACCTTGCAGCTCTCTGGAAACTTCCCGTCATCTATATCATCGAAAATAATAAGTACGGGATGGGAACTGCCGTTGATCGTGCCTCCGCTGTCGATGAGCTTCATCTGAAAGCGGCTGCATATAACATGCGCAATCAAGTAATTGAAGAAGGCCATAACGTACTAAAAGTCTATCAATCTGTTCAAGCGGCAGTTGATCATGCCCGTAAGACGTATGAACCAAGTTTGCTTGAAGTGCAAACGTTCCGTTACCGTGGTCATTCCATGTCAGATCCGATTCATGGCCATTATCGCACGAAGGAAGAAGTCGAAGCCCAGAAGAAATTGGACCCGATAACAATGTTTATGGACATTCTCACTGATGCCGATCTTGCCTCAGAAGCGTATTTCGATTCAGCAGAAGAACGGATAAAAATAATAGTGGATGACTGCGTTGCATTCACGGAGAATAGTCCGGAACCGCCGCTTAAAGAGCTTTATACAGATGTCTATGCTGAGTAAACGAATGTGAGAATACAATATTTTTGATTTAGAATTGAGAGTTTTCTTTTTTTGTTTGTTTGTGTTTTATTTATTGTGATTTGTGATTTATGTGTTGATTGTTGTATTGACAGAGAGTTTTCTTTTTCATGTGGAGAATAATTAATGCCTGTTGTAAGTTATCGTGAAGCATTAAACCAAGCAATGGATGAAGAAATGGCGCGTGACGAACGCGTGTTTCTCATGGGTGAAGAAGTTGCGCAGTACAACGGCGCATACAAAGTCAGCCAGGGATTGCTTGCGAAGTACGGGCCAAAGCGGATAATAGATACGCCGATAGCAGAAGCAGGATTTACCGGCATCGGCATCGGTTCTGCAATGGTCGGCCTTCGCCCCATTGTTGAGTTTATGTCCTGGAATTTTTCTCTAATCGCCTTTGATCAAATCGTCAATAATGCTGCTAAAATGTTTTCCATGTCCGGCGGAAATTTTAATGTACCGATTGTTTTTCGTGGTCCCGGCGGTGCTGCACATAATCTCGCAGCAACTCACTCACAGGCGCTGGAATCCCTCTATGCACACTTTCCCGGACTGAAGGTTGTTATGCCTTCGACTCCGCGAGATGCAAAGGGATTATTGAAGACTGCTATTCGAGACAATAATCCTGTCATCTTCATCGAGAGCGAAGTAATGTACGGTGAGAAAGGTGAAATTCCGGATGGTGAATATACAATTCCATTTGGAGTTGGAGATATTGTACGAGAAGGAAAAGATGTGACTATCGTTTCTTGGTCAAAAATCCTCCAGCATATCGCAACGAAAGCCGTCAACCGGCTGGCTGAAGAAAATATCAGTGTCGAACTCATTGATCCTCGTACAATAAAACCGATGGATTGGGAATTAATATTCAATTCAGTGAAGAAAACAAATCGGCTAGTGATTGTAGAAGAAGGCTGGCCGTTTGCTGGAGTCGGTGCACAAATATCGCACGAGGTGAGCAACCAATGTTTCGATTATCTCGATGCACCAATTGAGCGCGTTACGCAGGAAGATGTTCCTCTCCCCTATGCACATAATCTTGAAGTAGCTTCACTGCCGAATATTCAGAAAGTAATCCGTGCAGTGCGCAAAGTAATGTATCTTGATTAACAACAAGTGAGGAATCCATGGCTACTAAAATCTTGATGCCAAAATTAAGCGATACGATGAATGAAGGAATCATTCTCAAATGGCTTAAGAAGGAAGGCGAAAAAGTTAAGCAAGGAGAAACGCTTGTTGAGATTGAATCTGATAAAGCAGATATGGAATTGGAAGCGTATGATTCCGGTGTGTTACGCAAAATTCTAGTTCCTGATGGAGGTAAAGCAGGTATCGGCGCTCCTATTGGCATCATCGCCAATGCAAATGAAGATATTACCGGATTATTGAGTGAAACCCCTTCAATTTCGCAGCAGCCGACGAACCTCGAAGCAACAAAGAAAGAAGCGCCGACGACACTATCTTCTTCACCTTCCCAGTTAAACACGCTTTCCAGTGTAACGAACGGACACCTGAAAGCATCCCCGCTCGCAAAACGGCTTGCCATAGAAAACAAAATTGAACTTCGTTCTCTTACCGGAAGCGGACCGCAAGGCCGTATCGTCAAACGGGATATTGAACCTCTTGTTGGCGGAATGAAAACAATATCTGCCAAAGTTCCATCTCCGATTATTCCCGGCGGTTATCGCGATATAGAACTTTCGCTCATCAGAAAAACGATTGCAAAACGAATGCAGGAAAGCAAACAAACAGTACCGCACTTCTACGTCACGGTAGAGATCGATATGGAACCGGCGATGTCTTTCCGTGAACAACTGAACGCCGCGACTGAAACCAAAATCAGCTTTACTGACATTCTCGTAAAAGCTATTGCGAGCACATTGATGCAGCATCCCAACATGAACGCTACATATTTAGGAAATACGATGCGCCAGTTTGGCGAAGCGCATATTGCCGTGGCTGTCGCACTTGACGAGGGTTTGGTAACTCCTGTACTGAGGAATTGCGAGCAGAAAACTGTTTTTCAGATCAATTCAGAATTACATGACCTCGCAGAACGCGCACGCAGCCGCAAACTAAAACCGGAAGAATATCAAGGCGCCACATTTACCATAAGCAACCTTGGAATGTTCGGCGTTGAAGATTTTGTTGCCATCGTCAATCCACCTGAAGGCGCCATTCTTGCTGTCGGTTCTATTGTTGAAAAGCCCGTCGTCAAAAAAGGACAGATTGTTGTCGGGCACACAATGAAGGTAACGCTTTCCTCTGATCATCGCATCATTGATGGAGCCGTCGCTGCGCGGTTCTTGCACGATCTTAAAATTCTGGTAGAAAAACCGATCGCATTGATGTTGTAACCACAATAAATTATAAATCGGTACAAACATCAACATCGAACAATTTTATTCGTTCAGACGAGATTAGAAATCGGTAGAAAGCTTGAAGCGGAAAATACAATTTGCTGTAGAATCCGCGATGTACAATGTCTTATCAAAAAAGGCAGCGCCCATAGGTGATTTCATTCGCCCATTCGTCCAATATTTCCCAAATGATTCTTTTTTGAATTTTCCATCTTTGCTGTTAAACTTGAACACGCTATCTTTTATTGCATCAGTAATAAAAATATCGAGTCGCTTGCTGTCGATCGCACAACCTGCCGGCGAACTAAATTGATTAGGTCGTATAAAATCTGCCGATGCAGTCCTTGGATCCGTTGGATCATACACTGATTTCCAACCTTCAAAATCTGATGATGATGAATACCTCATATAGATTGCCCCGTAAGCAACCCCAACCGATCGTTGCAATACGATGAAGTCACGTGTATTGGGAATTGAAGTAATTCCTGTAATCTGATTAATAAAACTTATGCCCGATCCAGTTCCCGTCGAGAGGTCGGTAATCGGTGTAATATATTTATCCGAAGTGCTGAATTTCATCACGCGAGTGTCCGGATCAATCGGACTTGAATTGTCCGGTCCCGTTCGAGCTGCAAGATAGGTATTATCCGGCAATGCCGTAAGTCCTACAAAACGCCGATTTGGATGAGACGATTCTTTCCAGACGGTATCTATCTTCACGGAATCTAAGTTATGCAACGCTTGAACGAGATGAAGACGGAATAGAGCGCCGACCGGATTGCCGTTCTTCATCACCGTACCGCCTATTAATAAATCTAACCGAAAATCTTGTGCGAGGGAAATTGGTTGGTCAATCTGACATGCACCTAAAACTCCGCCAGCGGCATCCATCATCATAATTCGATTGTTTCGTGTATCTGCAACATAGAGTAGTTGATCATTTCCATAGAGTACTGCTGTCGGGCCGTTGAAGCCCAATTGATACGGCGGATAGAGTTCTACATACGAGGTATCGCCCACCGTGTAATACGTATTCTCCAACGCAGTGAATTCATTGATCGAGGCACGGTCCGTGCAGCCGCTTCCCGCAATAAACACGGCAATCAAAATTATCGATATGGTTGCGTAGTGTTTCATCAATACGTTAATGCGCATGAAATCCGATGCACTGCTCCTAATTCATTAAAATGTGTGTAGCTGTACTCGAACGACGCTGTTGTGAATGGCAGTGGAATCATCAGGCCGAAACCCAGAGAAAAATCGTCAGCCGATTTCTGGCTCACCCCGAACCAGTTTTCTCCGATCGTCCTCTTCAGCCCTGCCCGAAGATTCAGCCAATCACTCCATCCATATTCAAAGCCAAATCGCAAATCCTCTGCATTGTCATTGGGATGATCCAATTGAATGGACGTTGTAATACGATGCTCCTCAGTTTGATACGGCTCAAACGCAACGCCCAGCTTAAAGACTGTTGGAGGCGAAAATGCTTGAAACGATGAGTTGACGGTGCCATCGAGATATGTCACATCGCCCTTCGGTGTTACATCTGAACCAAAATTCGTTACTGCCACACCAATACGAAGTGAACCCAACCCTGTTGCATAGTGTGTTCCAAAATCAACGAGCATCGATTTTATCTTCACAACATCAAGACGTTCTTCGACATAACGCAGTGTCACACCGAAACTGAATTGTGTTGTCATCCTTCTTGCGTACGTTACGCCAAGTGCAAGATCGCTGTATTGAAAATACGAACCTGTTCCCATCGGCTGTGTTTCTGTCGTGACCGGCATGTCGTCTGTACGAAGTGAGATGCACGACAGTCCGACAATATCGGCAGGAGAAAGATGGTACATAGTTCCGAGAAAATCATGCTTCAAATCGACCAACCATTCAGTGTGCACAACCATGACGCTATTGTGTTCATCCAACACTGCTCCAGCCGGATTCCAGTATAATGCAGACACATCGTTCACTGCTGCCACCATAGCTTCCTGCATTCCAGAACCGCGTCCACCTATACCGATCTTGAGAAATTGAAAACTTGAAATACCTGCCCGCTGCCCTCCTAAATTCGGTAATAAACTTTGGCTGAACGCAAAGCTCACAGTGCAACTTATACACGCGATATAGAATACTATTCGCTTCATTTAGAACCGTACTCCCAGTCCTAAAATAAAATGACGTGGTTCCTGATATCGCGCCGGATTGTACGGGAAAGGATCTACAGGCGCCTGTAAATCCGGATAGTGTGGATCGTTCCAAGAGTTCGGTGTCGGTGTCCATTGTCCATTGGATTGCGTCGGCTCATACGCATTGCCCGTGACAGGATTAATAATCTGGGCATTTTCCCGATTCAGGAGATTACTGATTTCTAGTGATAGGACGAACCTGACATTTGCAATCGTAAAGTATTTCTCAATATTCAGATCGAGAGTGATAACGTCTTCACCCACTGCACCGTACGGATTATTGGGATCAGAAATATAAATTGGCCTTCCCGTTGCAGGATCATTGCCGAGGAAAAGCTGCGGCATGTATCGCTTGCCCGATTCATAAAAGAATCGTGTATAGATGTTGTAGTCATCCAGAATGCCGTTGCCAAAACCAAAAAGTGCTTTCTCTTTTTTCACCCGAAAATTTAAAGCGAGCGTTGCATCAAACGGTCGATCCCATGCAAGGTAAGATTCCTTTACATTTTCATTGGTTCCTTGCTGGATATTATAGAGCGCTTCTTCCGCAGAAGAGCTTTTTCCTTTCCCGATGGAATATGAAACAGAGGCATTGCATCGGAACCAATCAGAATATCTTTTTATGTATTCGATCTCCACTCCGCGAGTACGGGCATAATCTAAATTGATATACGTTGTATATGAACCAGTAGAATATTTTGTCTGAGGAAGCTGCACAGTCTTTGGCGTGATATAATCGAAAATATCTTTATAGTATGCAGTGACATTCAGTGCATCGTTCTCCGAAAGTTGATTGTGGAGCCCTACTTCGTATGCCACCGTTGTCTCCGGATTTAAATCCGGATTGCCGATCGTCTGAGTCGTCGAGCGTGCATTTGTTCTGAGAAGTTTCGTGTACACATACTGCGGACGCGGAAATTTCGAATAGTGTCCGTACGAAAATGTGAATGTCTGGTTGTCGGAAATCGGATGGGCAATCGCGATACGCGGACTCAACCGACCCTTCCATCGAAGTCCGAAGAGGGAATACGTATCAGCGAAGTATTTACTGCGAATAGCCGGGCTGACGAGCGAGAGCGAATCGTTCTGCATAGCGTCGTCCACGTACTTTCCTGGAAACCAGTAATCAAAACGCAAACCAAAATTCAATATCATTCCGCCGAATGTCAGATTATCCTGCGCATACAATGCACCGAGTACCGGCTTAACGGCATAGATATCATTATCATAGCCCATCGGACGAACCCACGGTTGGTAGATGTCAATCATCTGCATATCCTGGAACCGTATCTCGAAACCAGATTTGAATTTGTTCTTCTCATTAAAGTTGCTGGTCACATCAAGCTTCACCGTATACTCATCCACATATTGATCGCGCCAATTCGAAGGGCTGCCGACATCGTAGAAACCATCTCCAGGAATCACAATGACCGTATCTCTGCCAACATTTCGATACACCAGAGGCAGCGTCACAACATCTTTGGGTTGCATATATTGATTCCAAGACCTACCGTTTGCATCTGCACGCAAATGCGCAGTGTACCGGCTTAAGCGAAACTCGTAGAACGTTTTCGTGTTAATCGTATGCGTGAGAGAGAGTGATTGTTGAATATTCAATTGCGCAAATGTGTTCGCACTGTCCGGAATAAACTGAAACAGGTACTGGTACCCCGGTTGTGGTTCCTGATATTCCAGTGTCGTCTGAATGGATTGCGTATTTTGATTTACAGCTAAGGAATACGATGCTGCATAAGCGAGCTTGATCGTTGGCGTGATCTTCCATGTTAATTTGCCAAATCCTGTCCAGTTATTGCTCCGCCGAGGCATAAGATCGGACTGCGGGACCAACGAGCTCTTGAGTCCGCCCGGAGCTTCTACCTCCCAACCGACTGGCAGACCATCAGAATTGATTTTCTCTACCCATCGCGTATAACCATCTGTAATGTTCACATTACCGTTAACGAAGAAACTCAAAGTTCCGGGAATCGTTATACCAATCACTGGAAGAATTGTTGTTGTAATCGGTTCGGGACCACTCAGCGAAAAATCATAAATATCTGTTTTGAAATTTGAACGTGTATTGTCATTGAACCCAAAGTGGTCTTGTTTGTGCGTCAGCGACCCTGAGTATTTGTCTCCGCCGTCCTTTGTCGTCAGATTGATAACACCGGAGGTCGCCTGTCCGTACTCAGCGTTGTATCCGCCTGTGATTACTTCTGCTTCCTCAATCGAACCGGGAGGCAGCTGTGCACCGAAGCCGGTTCCTGCAAGAGGATCCTGAACAGAAACACCATCAATGACATACGCTGTTTCATAACTTCGGCCGCCGCGAATGTGAATCTGATCGTCCGACTTTACAACACCCACCTGCATCGCCACGACATCTTGCACATTTCTGACTGCCGCAACTTCAATATCTTCACTTTTAATGGCATGTTTACTGGAGGTTTCTTCTATGTTGAAGATTGGTTTTTCACCCACAACGACGACTTCTTGCCCTAACGACAGCGATGTTTCCTCAAGCTGAATATCTTGTACCGTTGTACCACCTTCTGCAATCTTCACTACCGGAAGTTGCACGACCTTGTACCCGATCAATTTTATTTCAACGACGTACGTGCCAGGATTAATCTTGGAAATTGAATAGTTGCCATCAAAATCTGTCGACGCACCATAGTATGTTCCCTTCACCACAATGTTCACACTCGGCAATCCTTCTTTCGTCGTTTTGTCTGTTATTCTACCTTTCAACTCTCCTGTTTGTGAATACGTTATTCCAGCACCCATCACGAACGCGGCGAAAAGAAACAATGTCAGTATGTAAAATTTCGATAAACGCATTGTTTACTGCAATCCGAATTCACTAAAGGCTTTCTTAAAGAATTCTACTACTCCGCTGTTTCCAATCGAAGACGTTGCCGCCATCCTATCCAATGGAATATTAAAGAAGATCACTCTCTTTGTATCATCTATGACACCAGCGCTTGTCAATGGATAGCTTGTGGTGGCAGGCAGGAAATAGATTGTGTGCGCTGCTGCATTAGGATACAGCGGGAAAATGCAAATGCCCGCTCCTGCGACCCTCGATTTGAATCCCATCACCGGATAAATATCTGCACTTACTGATGAATCCGGAGATACTATGCCAGTAAATTTTGTCACACTCAGAGGTGCAGAACCAAGACTGTCTATTGGAGCTATATCCCGGTATGCATGGCCAGCATCAGGTACAGCATTCGGATCTGCATAATGAGCTGAATAAATAAGATGGCCTCCATCCGAAGAACTCCAATAATCAAAGAGCACATTTCGCGCCAGGTCAAGGTTCGGTGATGGATCAGTGAACCACACCACGCAATTGTACAACTTTAGGGTCTTGGTGAGTGCCGGATTGACATGCTGTCCGGAAGGAATCATTTTACCGTCAGCCAGATTCAAGGTGTCCGTTGTGATTCCGTTTATCCGTTTGAAGACGCTATCAACATAAAAGGACTGAACAGAGCCCAAATCGGTACCATCGTAATCGACGACCATGAGGATGTTCCCACGAGGTTTCTTCACATACCAACGGTTTCCCTTCGATGGAAATACAATAGACTTACTCATAGCTCCAGCCACATCGACGGACTGAACATAGAGAGTATTATTCGCGTCCATGTGCAGCCCCGAAACAGTTCCCGCCTTATGAAGGTTAGGCGATGTTCCCCATAGCACGTCTGCATCCACTAGGGAGGATGTTGCTGCATCACTCGTGCTGCGCGGCACGGCAAGAGTTATCGTTGTTACACTCGAGGGAATAGTGAACGGATGGGAGAACAAAGAATCATTCAGAGATATTCTAAAAGAAGCAATGGTCTCATCGCCGTCAAAATCATGCCCGACCCACGAGAATCCCGCTACTGTAAATGTCTGCGACGGTGGTTGAGCATACATTGTATCGTTCGCACTATCAAAAACATAATCGATTGCTGGTGGTGTATTGATTGTTGGAAACCGCTGCTTAGCTCCATTTGGATCCATTGCATCGGCGAGAGTATTCAACCTAACATCTGTGCCATCAAAAATGCCGTTACCATTTTGATCCCAATAAGAAAATGGCGTTATTCTGATAATAGATCCTGCCGGTAATGGATAAGTAAATGTATTATCCACGGCATGAACATCAACGAGAAATGTCTGGCGAGCCTGGCGAAGAGGAAATGCAATGAGTGAATCCGTGGAGGTAACAAACCTATAAGCGAGTGTATCGGGATGAGGAACGACGATAAGGTCTGGCACAACCGAAAGCAAGTATCCATTCACAAATCCATCTCGATCTTCTCCCCACCAATGTAACTGCTGTCTGCTCACACCATCAGCGATACTCGTATCCGAAGGATACAGCCACAAGAACGTTTGCGGTTGTGTGTTGAGATGCGGTTGATTGGTGTACTGTTTTGTGCATCCGTTGTGCAAAACAATTACGGCAATTGCCAGCACACAGAGAGCAAGCATCTGCAGCACAACATTATATCGATTCTTTGTATTCATTCGTTCACAAATCACGGCGGCAGTAAATGCCGGGGCATAATTCCGGCATCACAAGCTGCCAAAAGTTTACTTACTCGCGTTACAGATGTTAAGAACAGCACCTAATAAAATTGTCATGCCCGAATGCTTTAGTCGGGCATCCATTTTTTTGGATTCCCTCTAAAAAAGTGGGGGAATGACAGTAGTTCTTTTCTTCTTTGCTTAACATCAGTTATTTACTTACTATTAGGACATTTGTCCGGTTACTTTATTTTGATGTTTTTTATCTTTTTTCATTTTAACGGACGGTGTTTTCTCCGGGACATAAACCTTTAACTCCGGATGAAAGTCTTTCACGAGACGTAAGTATTGACGAT